>NZ_JASHLT010000070.1:0-32617 GCF_030056615.1 Streptomyces sp. HNM0645
CCTCCTCGACCTACTCGACACCGACATCGGACAAACCCGCTGGCCACAGACCTGAAACGGTGACCCGCGAAGTCCGGGTCTAGACAACGGTCCCGAACGCGGACTGCCGGGCCTGCTCCGCAACGAGGCTCTCGCCCGGCGACCCGGCGACCCGGCCCCTTCCCGTCGCCCCGAGCGGGACAGCGCACCGTCAGCCGAGCGGGTGCGCCGCGAGCATGTCTCCCAGGGCCTCCTCGTGAGCCGCGGCGGGCCCGAGGGACAGCTCCAGTTGCTTGGCCCAGGCGTGGTACCGGTGCAGTGCGTAGTCGGTGTCGGCGCCGAATCCACCGTGCAGATGCTGTGCGGTCTGCACGATTCGGCGGACCCCCTCGGACGCCCAGATCTTCGCCACCGCCACATCACCGGTCACGGGCAGCGGTCCGCCCCGTGCGGCTCTCCGGCCGGCAGGTGCGCCGAGCCGCCAGGCCGCCTGCAGAAGCGTCGCCTCCATCGCCCTCAGATCGATGTACCGGTCGGCGGCCTGCACGGCCACGGCCTGGAAGGTGGCGATGGGGAAACCGAACTGCTCGCGCTTCCCCGTGTACTCGCTGGTCATGGACAGCACACGCTCGCCTAGGCCGAGGGCCAGGGCGCAGGTGCCGGTGGTGAGCAGGTCGCGCAGCCACTCCCAGGCGCCCTCGGCAGCGATCACATCGCCGCCGTCGATCCTCACACCGTCGAGCCGCACTTCGGCGAACAGTTCTCCGCTGGTGGAGACCTGTCCGGCGAGTGACACCCCTTCCCGGATCCGGGGGACCAGGGCGATCACGGCCCGGCAGTCCTCGGCGTGCGCGGGCACGGCGATGACGTCCGCGCACTGGGCCCATGGCACGGCGGTCTGTACCCCGTCGATGAGCCAGGAGTCCTCGCCGCGGGCGCGGCGTGCGGTGACGGCCAGCTCGGCAGGGTCGTGACCGGTGCGCCCACTGGCGCCGGCTGTCAGCACGAGCTCGCCGCGGCCGACTCGTGGAAGCAGTCGCGACGCGCACTCGGAGCCCCCGAACCGCTCGACGGCGGCCGCGACCGCGCCGGTCTCCAGCAACGGCACCCGCGCCAGCACTTTCGCCGATTCACGCAGGACCAGGCAGAGCGCGAGGGGATCCAGGCCGGCACCGCCGTATTCGGGCCCGAGGACCAGGCTCAGCAGATCCGCCGCGGCCAGCCCGGCCCACAGCGCGCGATCGATGTCCTCCGCCACGGCACCCGCGGTGAGGGCGGGACTCGGTACCGCGTCGGGTGCGACGCCCGAGAAGACCGCCCTGGCCGCCTCGACTGCCGCTTGCTGCTCCTCGGTGAAGGTGAAGTCCACAGCCCAGTCCCTCCCATGCACCGGCTATCTGACGGTCCGTCAAGATAGGCCAGGTTCCCGGGGAAGGGAATGGTGCCGTCAGCGGTCGAAGTCCAGTTCCACGTCCGAGGTCACCGGATGCGACTGACAGGCCAACACATAGCCGGCTTCCGTCTCCTCCGGCTCGAGGGCGAAGTTCCGGTCCATCCTGACCTCACCCGACACCACGAACGCCCGGCATGTCCCGCACACTCCGCCCTTGCAGGCGTAGGGGGCGTCGGAGCGGGCGCGCAGCACCGTCTCCAGCAGCGACTCGCCCTCCTCCACGGGCCAGGAACCGGAGCGTCCGTCCAACGTGGCCGTCAGCCTGCTGTGCGCGGGCGCCGCGATCGGGGCGGGGGCGGGCACGTCGTCCACATGGAAGATCTCTTCGTGGATCCGGCTCCGCTGGACGCCCAGCCCGCGCAGCGCCTGCTCGGCGCCCTGGACCAGCCCGTACGGTCCGCACAGGAACCAGCCGTCCACCTCCTGCACATCGAGCAGAGCCGGCAGCAGAACCGTCAGCCGCTCCCGGTCGAGCCGGCCCGAGGGCAGCCCGGTCTGCTGCTCCTCCCGGGAAAGTGCCGTCACCAGCTGAAAGCGGTCCGGGTAGCGGTCCTTGAGATCGGCCACCTCGTCCAGGAACATCGTCGAGGCCGCCGTACGGTCGCTGCGAACCAGGCAGAACCTGGCCCCCGGCTCCCTCTCCAGCAGCGTTGCCGCGATCGAGAGGACAGGGGTGATTCCGCTGCCGCCGACGATCGCCGCGAAGTGGCCGGCGCGTGGCTCCAGGACGAACCGGCCCATCGGTTGCATGACCTCGAGCGTGTCGCCGGCCGAGAGCTCCTTGAGGGCGTAGGACGAGAACTCGCCGCCGTCGACCAGCCTGATGCCCACGCGCAGCACGGCCTCCTCCCCGGCAGCGGCGGCCGGCGAGCAGATCGAGTACGTACGGCGGATCTCTTCGCCGTTCACCCCCGTGCGGCGCACGGCGATGTGCTGGCCCGGAGTGTGGCGGAAGGCCTCACGGAGCTCGGCGGGCACCGTGAGGGTGACGGCCACGGAATCGTCCGTGAGCCGCTCGACCTCGCTGACCCGGAGCGGATGGAACATCTACAACTCCTTGAAGTGGTCGAACGGTTCTCGGCAGCTGACACAGCGGCGCAGTGCCTTGCACGCGGTGGAGGAGAAGCGGCTCAGCAGTTCCGTGTCCGTGGAACCGCAGTGGGGACAGCGCACCGTGAGCGTGAGCGGAACGGGACCGTCCACGGCGGTCGGCCGCGGCGGGGCTATCCCGAACTCCGCCAGCTTGCGCCTGCCGTCCGCGCTGATGTCGTCCGTCGACCAGGCGGGGGATAGCACCTTGACGACCGACACCTCGGCCACGCCGTGCTCGTGCAGCACCCGTTCGATGTCGGCAGTCATCGCCTCGACGGCGGGGCAGCCTGTGTAGGTGGGGGTGAGCTCGACCTCGACCCTGCCGGGGCCGAGGATCTGCACCCCGCGCAGGACCCCGAGCTCCGCCAGGGTCAGCACCGGCAGCTCGGGGTCGGGCACCGAGCCGGCCAGCCGGCGCAGCTCCGCCTCGAGAGCGGTGTCGGTCCCACTCACCATGACGCCCCCGGGTGGCTCCGGTGCAGATGCTGCATCTCGGCCAGCATCCGTCCGAACGGCTCCGTGTGCAGCCCCTGCCGCCCCGCGCCGGCTGACCAGGCACCGGTGTCCGCTGTGTCGGGCACGGTCAGGGTGGCCCGCTTGAGCACGGTCGTGACGGACTCCAGCCAGGCCGCCCGCAGCGCATCCCGGTCCACGTCCAGGCCCTCGACGGGCTGGAACATCTCGCCGGTGAACCGCCACAGGGCATCGCAGGCGCGCTGCATCCGCTCATGGCTCTCGGCGGTGCCGTCGCCCAGGCGCAGCGTCCACTGCTCTGCGTGGTCCTGGTGGTAGGCGACCTCCTTGACGGCCTTGGCGGCGAGCCCGGAGAACTCGCTGTCCCCCGCCGCCAACTGCCCGTACAGCAGCCGCTGGTAGGTGGAGAAGTAGAGCTGGCGGGCGATGGTGTGTGCGAAGTCGCCGTTCGGCTGCTCCACGAGCTGGAGGTTCCGGAAGGCTCGCTCCTCGCGCAGATAGGCCAGCTCGTCCTCGTCGCCGACGAGCGAGAGCAGCGTCCGGGCCTGCCCCAACAGGTCCAGCGCGATGTTGGCCAGGGCGACCTCTTCCTCCAGGACCGGGGCGTGACCGGCCCACTCCCCCAGCCGGTGCGAGAGCACCAGTGCGTCGTCGCCCAGGGCGAGTGCGGCGGTCACAGGTGCTTCACCCCTTCCGGGATCTCGTAGAAGGTCGGGTGGCGGTAGGGCTTGTCGGCGGAGGGCTCGAAGAAGGGGTCCTTCTCGTCGGGCGAGGAGGCGGTGATCGCCGTGGAGGGAACCACCCAGATCGACACGCCCTCGTTGCGCCGGGTGTAGAGGTCACGGGCGTTGCGCAGGGCCATCTCGGCGTCGGGCGCGTGCAGGCTGCCCGCGTGGGTGTGGGACAGGCCGCGGCGCGAGCGCACGAATACCTCCCACAGCGGCCAGTCCGTCGAGCTGCTCATGCCGTCGCCTCCACCTGTGCCTCGTCGGACTCCGTGCCCGACCCGTCCGACGCTGTTGACCCGTGCAGCGCCCCGGGGCGGCCGGAGGCGCGCTTGGCGGCATGGGCCGCGGCTGCCTCGCGCACCCAGGCGCCGTCCTCGTGGGCCTTGCGGCGCTGGGTGATCCGCTGCTCGTTGCACGGTCCGTTGCCCTTGAGGACCTGCCAGAACTCGTCCCAGTCGATGGCGCCGAAGTCGTGGTGACCGCGCTCCTCGTTCCAGCGCAGGTCCGGGTCCGGCAGGGTCAGGCCCAGGGCCTCCGCCTGCGGGACGCAGATGTCCACGAACCGCTGGCGCAGCTCGTCGTTGGAATGCCGCTTGATCTTCCAGGCCATGGACTGTGCGGAGTGGGCCGACGCGTCGTCCGGGGGGCCGAACATCATCAGGGACGGCCACCACCAGCGGTCCACCGCGTCCTGGGCCATCTCGTGCTGGGCGGGTGTGCCCTGGGAGAGGGCCAGCAGCAGCTCGTACCCCTGGCGCTGGTGGAAGGACTCCTCCTTGCAGATCCGGACCATCGCGCGGGCGTACGGACCGTAGGAGCAGCGGCAGAGCGGAACCTGGTTGGTGATGGCGGCGCCGTCGACCAGCCAGCCGATCGCGCCGACGTCGGCCCAGGTCAGCGTCGGATAGTTGAAGATCGAGGAGTACTTCTGGCGGCCCGAGTGGAGCTTGTCGAGCAGCTCGTCCCGGCCCACGCCGAGCGTCTCCGTGGCGCTGTACAGGTACAGGCCGTGGCCTGCCTCGTCCTGGACCTTGGCCATGAGAATGGCCTTGCGGCGCAGCGAGGGCGCGCGCGTGATCCAGTTCGCCTCGGGCTGCATGCCGATGATCTCCGAGTGCGCGTGCTGTGCCATCTGGCGGACCAGCGAGGCGCGGTAGTCGTCGGGCATCCAGTCGCGGGGCTCGATGCGCTCGTCGGCCGCCACGGCAGCGTCGAACCGCGCCTGGTGCGTCGAAGCCGCAGTCGTCCCTGCTGTCACTGCCGTCATCGGACCCCCTACCGACCGATCGTTCGGTTGAATGACTTCAATGGTGAGTCGGCGGCCCGTAAGGTGTCAACCCTGTGGACAGCCGCGGTGGACCAAGGGGATCGGGGCGGGATGGACTCGTACGACGGCGACGGTGCCGCGGGCGCCGGAGCGGTTCCGCCCGTCGTGCCGGGCGCGATACGTGATTCGGGCAGCTCAGGCGGTCCGGACCGGCGCGGCGCGACGACCGGTGACGGTGCGACCGGCGACCCGGGAGCGCCCGCGCCCGCCGGCCCCGCGGACGACGCGACCGGAGCCGGCGACCCGGGCGAGGCGCCGCTCCGGCAGCGCCCGTCCGGCGGTATCGCGGCCCTCTCCCTCCCCTACCAGGTCGTGGCCGCGGTCGCCCTCGGGCTGGTCGCCGTCCTCGCGGGCGTCCACCTGGCCATGGTGTTCCTGCACGTCGCGCCGTCGAACACGCTGACCAAGCAGTACGGCAAGGGGGTCGACGAGTGGGTCTACCCCGAGTTCGAGCAGAACTGGAAGCTCTTCGCGCCCAACCCGCTCCAGCAGAACATCGCGGTCCATGTGCGCGCCGAGGTCGCCGGACGTGACGGCAGCCGCCGGACGAGCGACTGGATCGACCTCTCGGCCGAGGACGGCGAGGCGATCCGGGGCAACCTCCTCCCCAGCCATGTGCACCAGAACGAACTGCGCAGGGGCTGGGACTTCTACGGCAACTCCCACACGGACGACAACAAGCCCAACGGCCTGCGTGGCCGGCTCTCCGAGCGCTACGTCCGCCGCATCGTGATGACGCGCCTGGACGACCACGACCTGGGCGGACGCGTCGAGCGCATCCAGCTCCGTTCCACCACCCGCTCGGTCAAGGCACCGTTGTGGAGCCGCGAGAAGATCGACACCCGCCCGTACTACCGGATGCTCCCCTGGTGGACCGTGACCTCCGCAGATCTGCCCCTCGACGTGCGCAACGGCGCGAACGACGAGGAGGCGGGCCGGTGACCCAGCCACTCGACCGCCGGCTCGCCGCCGCCGTCCAGCGGGTGACGTCGACGGCCCTCGGTCCGTACCAGAGTGCGATCGTCCGGATCGGCTTCTCCCTGACCTGGCTGCTGTTCCTGCTGCGCGAGTTCCCGCACCGCCGCGAGCTGTACGGCCCGGACGGCCCCTGGGGCTGGGACATGGCCCAGCAGCTGATCGCCGAGAACCACGCGTTCACCGCGCTCATGTGGTCGGACAGCGCCGTCTGGTTCGAGACCGTGTACACCGTCGCGGTGCTGTCCGCCGTGCTGCTGCTGCTCGGCTGGCGCACCCGCGCCATGTCGGTGGTCTTCATGGTCGGCGTGCTGTCACTGCAGAACCGGTCCATCTTCATGGGCGACGGCGGCGACAACGTGATCCATCTGATGGCGGTCTATCTCGTGTTCACCCGCTGCGGCCAGGTCTGGTCCCTGGACGCCCGGCGGGCGCGGCGCACGGCGGATGCCGCGGACCGGGCGCCGGACCGCTGGGGGCCGGTGCTCTGGGTGGTGCTCGGTCTGCTGCTCCTCGTCGGGTCGCTGACGCACCGGACCGGCGGGGAATGGTGGCTGACCCTCCTGCTCTGGGGGCTGTGGGGCTGCCAGGGCGTGTGGTGGGCGGTGAACCGCCGAGCGCCGCGCAGCGAGCTCCGCACCCTTCTCGACGTCCTTGCCAACCTCGCCCACAACGCCGCCCTCGTGGTGATCATGGCGGAGGTCTGCCTGATCTACGCCACGGCCGGCTGGTACAAGATCCAGGGCTCCCGGTGGCAGGACGGCAGCGCGCTGTACTACCCGCTCAAACTCGACTACTTCACGCCCTGGCCCGCGCTCTCAGACATCCTCGCCAACAGCGGGCTGATGGTGATGGTGCTGACCTACGGCACGGTGATCGTGCAGGTCGCGTTCCCCTTCACGCTGTTCAACCGCAAGGTCAAGAACGTCCTGCTGGTGGCCATGATGCTGGAGCACGCCGGTATCGCCCTCCTGCTCGGACTGCCGTTCTTCTCCCTCGCGATGATCGCCGCCGACGCCGTCTTCCTGCCCACCTCCTTCCTGCGCCGGCTCGGCGGCTGGGCGGCCGGCGCCAGGGACCGGGTCCTGCGGCGGGCGGTACGGATCCCCGAGCAGCGCGCTACACCCGAGGAGCAGGCCACCCGTACTCTCGTCGGGTGAGCACCGAGACCCAGGAACCCGTTCAGTACGACGACGGCTACGGCCCGGAGGTGGGCGTCGGTCCCCATCCGGCCCCGTGGCCGGACGGGGAGCCGTACGACCCCGAACTGCTCGCGGCCGGGGACCGGCGCAACGTGGTCGACCGGTACCGCTACTGGACGCGGGAGGCGATCGTCGCCGACCTGGACACCCGGCGGCACGACTTCCACGTGGCCGTGGAGAACTGGGGCCACGACTTCAACATCGGCTCCGTGGTCAGGACCGCCAACGCCTTCCTGGCCAAGGAGATCCACATCGTGGGGCGGCGGCGCTGGAACCGGCGTGGGGCGATGGTCACCGACCGCTACCAGCACGTGCGCCACCACCCAGACAGCGAGTCGCTGACCGCCTGGGCGGCCGCCGAGGAGCTCCCGATCATCGGGATCGACAATCTGCCGGGCGCGGTCCCCCTGGAGCGGACCGTGCTCCCGAGGCGCTGTGTGCTCCTCTTCGGCCAGGAAGGGCCCGGGCTCACCGAGGAGGCGCGGAAGCACGCCGCCATGGTGTGCTCGATCGCCCAGTTCGGCTCCACCCGCTCGATCAACGCCGGTGCGGCCGCCGCGATCGCCATGCACTCCTGGATCCAGCGGTACGCGGACGTCCCGCCTGTGTCCTGACCCGCCGACGAGAGCGACGTCCGGCCCGCTCACGCGAGCGGGCCGGACGTCGCCGGGCCGGGCGGCATGGGCCGGAGGTCAGGCCTGGCGGCGGATCTCCACCATGCGGAAGCGGTTGGACACGAAGGCGCCGTCGCACAGGGCCGCATTGGCCGCGGGGTTGCCCCCGGAGCCGTGGAAGTCCGAGAACGCCGCCGTCTGGTTCACATAGACGCCGCCCGTGAGGTTCAGGGAGAGCTGCGCCGACTCCTCCAGGCAGACCTCCTCGACCGCACGCTCGGTCTCCGCCGAGGTCGTGTACGCGCCGACCGTCATCGCGCCCTTGTCGCGCACCGTGCGCCGAAGCAACTCCAGCGCGTCGCTCGTCGAGTCGACCGCGACGGCGAAGGACACCGGCCCGAAGCACTCGGACATGAACGACGCCTCGTCGTCCGGCTTGGCACCGTCCAGCTTCACGATCACGGGTGTGCGCACGACGGCGTCGGGGAACTCCGGATTGGCGACCTCGCGGGAGGGCAGTGCCACCTCTCCCAGACCCGCCGCAGCCTCGAGGCGTGCCTTCACATCCGGGTTCACCAGGGCGCCCAGCAGGGCGTTCGCCCGGCCGTCGTCGCCGAGCAGACCGCTCACGGAAGCCGCGATGTCGGCGACGACCTCGTCGTACGACTTGGGGCCGGCGTCCGTGGTGATGCCGTCGCGCGGAATGAGCAGGTTCTGCGGGGTGGTGCACATCTGGCCGCTGTACAGGGACAGCGAGAACGCCAGGTTCGACAGCATCCCTCTGTAGTCGTCGGTGGAGTCGATCACCACCGTGTTGACGCCGGCCTTCTCCGTGTAGACCTGGGCCTGGCGGGCGTTCTCCTCGAGCCAGTCGCCGAACTCGGTCGACCCGGTGTAGTCGATGATCTTGATCTCCGGGCGGAGCGCGAGCGTCTTGGCGATGCCCTCGCCCGGGCGCTCGGCGGCCAGGGCCACCAGGTTCGGGTCGAAGCCCGCCTCGCCCAGCACCTCACGGGCGATCCGGACCGTCATGGCGAGCGGGAGGACCGCGCGCGGGTGGGGCTTCACCAGCACGGGGTTGCCGGTGGCCAGCGAGGCGAACAGACCCGGGTAGCCGTTCCACGTCGGGAAGGTGTTGCAGCCGATCAGCAGCGCGATGCCGCGCGGGGCGGCCGTGAAGGACTTCCGGAGCTCCAGCGGGTCCCGCTTGCCCTGGGGCTTGGACCAGTGGGCGGTCTGCGGCGTGCGCGTCTGCTCCTCGTAGGCGTACGCCACCGCCTCCAGACCACGGTCCTGGGCGTGCGGGCCGCCGGCCTGGAGCGCCATCATGAACGCCTGGCCGCTCGTGTGCATGACCGCGTGGGCGAACTCGTGGGTGCGTGCGCTGATCCGCGACAGGACCTCCAGGCAGACCAGGGCGCGCGTCTCCGGGCCCGCGTCGCGCCAGGCGGCCATGCCCGCGCGCATCGCGGGCAGCAGGACGTCGAGGTCCGGGTGCGGATACTCGATGCCCAGCTCCGGTCCGTACGGCGACACCTCTCCGCCGGTCCAGCCGTCGGTGCCGGGCTGGTCGAGCTCGAAACGCGAGCCGAGCAGGGCCTGGTACGCCGCGAGGCCGTCGGCCGCGCCGGTCTCGCCGTACGCCTTCGGGTGCTCGGGGTGGGGCGACCAGTACGCCCGGGTGCGGATCACCTCGAGAGCCCGGTCGAGCGTCGGCCGGTGGGTCTCGGTCAGCTGCATGGCAGACCAACTCCTCGGTGAGCTGGGCAGGGGAACGCGGACAGAGTTAGAGTAACCGAACGATCGGTCGGGACAAGGGGGGTCCGCAGATCCTGTGCATGACTCGTAGGGGAGGATCACTGCCATGACCGTCACCGACGCCGCAGGGAGCCCGAGCGGCACCGACGCCATCGCCCCCAGCCGCACCGTCGCCGTCGTGGGCGCCGGCACCATGGGGCAGGGCATCGCGCAGGTCGCGCTGCTCGCCGGCCATCGTGTGCGCCTCCACGACGTCGCTCCCGGCCAGGCGGAGTCCGGCGCGGGCGAGATCCTGACCCGCCTCGAGCGGCTGGTCGAGAAGGGGCGGCTGGAGGAGGAGGCCCGCGGCGCGGCGGCGCTCCGGCTGTCGTCCACGACGGAGATCGCCGAGCTCGCGG
The DNA here is from genome assembly GCF_030056615.1 of Streptomyces sp. HNM0645. Lineage (NCBI taxonomy): Bacteria > Bacillati > Actinomycetota > Actinomycetes > Kitasatosporales > Streptomycetaceae > Streptomyces > Streptomyces sp. HNM0645. The sequence continues at coordinate 10,001 of NZ_JASHLT010000070.1, forward strand.
ACAGCGCGCTCGTCATCGAGGCCGTCGTCGAGGACCTCACCGTCAAGCAGGAGCTCTTCCGCGCGCTCGAGGAGGTCGTCGCCGACGACTGCCTCCTCGCCACCAACACCTCCTCCCTGTCCGTCACCGCCGTCGCGGGCGCGCTGCGCCGTCCCGGACGCTTCGTCGGACTGCACTTCTTCAACCCGGCGCCGCTTCTTCCGCTGGTCGAGGTCGTCAGCGGCTTCGCCACCGACGAGGACGCGGCCGCCCGCGCACACGAGACGGCGAAGGCGTGGGGCAAGACCCCGGTCCGCTGCGCGGACACCCCCGGCTTCATCGTCAACCGCATCGCCCGGCCGTTCTACGCCGAGGCCTTCGCGGTCCACGAGGAGCGCGGCGCGGACCCCGCCACCATCGACGCGGTCCTGCGCGAGTGCGGCGGATTCAGGATGGGCCCGTTCGAGCTCACCGACCTGATCGGCCAGGACGTCAACGAGGCCGTCACCCGCTCCGTGTGGGAGTCGTTCTTCCGGAGCCCCAAGTTCGCACCGTCGCTCGCCCAGCGCCGTCTCGTGGAGTCGGGTCGCCTGGGGCGCAAGTCGTGCCACGGGTGGTACGCCTACGAGGACGGCGCGGAGCGTCCCGAGCCGCACACCGCCCCGGAGACCGAGCCCCCGCCGCACATCACCGTGGAGGGCGACCTGGGGCCGGCCCGGGCCCTGATCACGCTGTGCCGGGAGTCCGGCATCACGGTGTACGAGGAGGACGAGGACCGCGGGACCCGCATCCTGCTCCCGAGCGGCGGGCAGCTCGCGCTCGCGGACGGGCAGACGTCGGCGGAGTTCCGTGACGTCGTCTACTTCGACCTGGCCCTCGACTACCGGTCGGCGACCAGGATCGCCCTGTCCGCTTCGGAGGTCACCGGCTGGGAGACCCTGCGGCAGTCGATAGGCCTCTTCCAGGCCCTCGGCAAGAAGGTCAGCGTCATCGGCGACGTGCCCGGCATGATCGTCGCACGGACGGTCGCGATGCTCGTGGACGCCGCGGCCGACGCCGTCGCCAAGGGGGTCGCCTCCCCGGAGGACATCGACACCGCCATGCGGCTCGGGGTCAACTACCCGGTCGGCCCCGTGGAATGGGGGCACCGGCTGGGCCGCGCCTGGGCGCACGAGCTCCTCGACGAACTCCACGCGCGCGTGCCGACCGGCCGCTATGCGCCGTCACTGGGCCTCTACCGCCAGTCGTACGTCCGGATGAAGGGCGAGCAGGCCTCATGACCACCGCGAAGCGCGACACGTACACCCCGGAGACGCTGCTGTCCGTCGCCGTCGGGGTCTTCAACGAACGCGGCTACGACGGCACTTCCATGGAGCATCTCTCCAAGGCCGCGGGTATCTCCAAGTCGTCGATATACCACCACGTGGCCGGCAAGGAGGAACTGCTGAGGCGGGCCGTCAGCCGCGCCCTCGACGGGCTCTTCGGGATCCTCGAGGAGCCGGGCGCGACGCGCGGACGGGCGCTGGAACGGGTGGAGTACGTGACCCGCCGCACCGTCGAGGTGCTGATGGCGGAGCTGCCCTACGTCACGCTGCTGCTGCGGGTCCGGGGCAACACCAGGACCGAGCGGTGGGCGATGGAACGGCGCCGCGAGTTCGACCACCGGGTCGCCGATCTTCTCAAGGCGGCCGCGGCGGACGGCGACCTGCGCGCGGACATGGACACGAGGCTGGCGACGCGGCTGCTGTTCGGCATGGTCAACTCCCTGGTGGAGTGGTACAGGCCGCAGGCCGGTACCGGCTACGACCGGCAGCAGGTCGCGGACGCGGTGGTCCGGCTGGCCTTCGACGGCCTGCGGACGGCGTCCTGAGCCGGGGCCCGCGTGCCGCGGGCGTACGGCGTCGCGGGCCCGGATCGCGCCCGGGGCCGGGGCGCGCCGAGCCGGACGGCCTCGCCGTGGTCCGGCCCGGCGGGGCACCGCCCCGGGCCGGGTACGGTGACGAGCGCCCGCACGGGCCTCAGCGCGCCGGGTCCGGATCCAGGTCCGTCTCCTCGAAGACCAGCAGTGTGCGGGTGGACAGCACCTCGGGGATCGCCTGGAGCCTGGTCAGCACCAGTTCGCGCAGGGTGCGGTTGTCCGGCGTGTGGACCAGGAGCAGCACGTCGAAGTCGCCGCTGACCAGCGCTATGTGGGCGGCCCCGGGTAGTGCCTGGAGCTGCTCGCGCACCGTCCGCCACGAGTTCTGGACGATCTTCAGGGTGATGTAGGCCGAGGCGCCGTGGCCGGCGCGCTCGTGGTTCACCCGTGCGCTGAAGCCCCGGATCACTCCGTCGTCGATCAGCCGGTTGATGCGGGCGTAGGCGTTGGCCCGCGACACATGGACGCGTTCGGCCACGGACCGTATCGAGGCGCGGCCGTCCGTCTGGAGGATGCGGAGGATGTCGCGGTCGATCGCGTCCAGGGCGCGCGCCGGCCGCCCCCGGTCCGCGCCGGGCACCGCTGCGTAGACCGTGTGGTCCCCGTCGTCGGCCATTTGTTCAGCTGTCACGTCCCCCCACCTTTCCGCCGTGGACGACCTGCTCCTATCCCAGGCTGTGGAGAACCGTTTGTCCACAGGCTGAAGGTGCCTGTAGCCAAAATGCGCCCACGACCGAACAATCGGTAGGTGAGGCGCCTCACACTCCGCGCCCTTCATGGGTCCTTATGCCCGCTCCCACGAGGAGGTGCTCGCGTTGAAGAAGAGCAGCATGACGGTCCAGGAGCGGCCGGGTGCGGCCTACCGGCCCACCCCGCCGCCCGCCTGGAAGCCCCGCACCGACCCTGCGCCGCTGCTTCCCGACCCGGAGCCGTACCGGGTCCTCGGCACCGACGCCGCGGCCGGGGCCGACCCCGAGCTGCTTCTGCGGCTGTACGCGGAGCTGGTCCGCGGCCGCAGGTACAACGCGCAGGCGACCGCCCTCACCAAGCAGGGCAGGCTCGCCGTGTATCCGTCGAGCACAGGCCAGGAGGCCTGCGAGGTCGCCGCCGCCCTCGCGCTGGAGGAGCGCGACTGGTTGTTCCCCAGCTACCGGGACACCCTCGCCGCGGTGGCCCGCGGGCTCGACCCGGTGCAGGCACTGACGCTGCTGCGCGGTGACTGGCACACCGGTTACGACCCGTACGAGCACCGCATCGCCCCGCTGTCCACCCCACTCGCCACCCAGCTGCCCCACGCCGTGGGTCTGGCCCACGCCGCGCGGCTCAAGGGCGACGACGTCGTGGCGCTCGCCATGGTCGGCGACGGCGGCACCAGCGAGGGCGACTTCCACGAGGCGCTCAACTTCGCCGCCGTCTGGCGGGCGCCAGTCGTCTTCCTCGTGCAGAACAACGGCTTCGCGATCTCCGTGCCGCTGTCCAAGCAGACCGCGGCCCCTTCCCTCGCGCACAAGGCCGTGGGGTACGGAATGCCCGGTCGGCTCGTCGACGGCAACGACGCGGCGGCGGTGCACGAGGTGCTCGGCGAAGCCGTCGCACGGGCCCGGCGGGGCGGTGGTCCGACCCTCGTCGAGGCGATCACCTACCGCATCGACGCGCACACGAACGCCGACGACGCCACCCGGTACCGGGGTGAGAGCGAGGTCGAGGCCTGGCGCGAGCACGACCCGATCCGGCTGCTGGAGACGGAGCTGACGGGCCGGGGACTGCTCGACGAGGACGGAGTACGGTCGGCCGCCGAGGCCGCCGATGCGATGGCGGCCCGGCTGAGGGAGCGGATGAACGCGGATCCCGTGCTGAACCCGATGGACCTGTTCGAGCACGTGTACGCCGAGCAGACCAGTCAGCTGCGGGAGCAGGCCGCCCAGCTGCGGGCCGAGATGGACGCCGAGAGCGGAGAGGGCGCCCACGGCGCGGAGGGTGACGCACGATGAGCACGGCAACCGCACGGCAGGCCAAGCCCGCCACGATGGCGCAGGCCCTCCAGCGCGCGATGCGCGACGCCATGGCCGAGGACCCGACCGTCCACGTCATGGGCGAGGACGTCGGCACCCTCGGCGGGGTCTTCCGGGTCACGGACGGGCTCGCCAAGGAGTTCGGCGAGGACCGGTGCACCGACACCCCGCTGGCCGAGGCCGGCATCCTCGGCACGGCCGTCGGCATGGCGATGTACGGGCTGCGTCCCGTCGTCGAGATGCAGTTCGACGCCTTCGCCTATCCGGCGTTCGAGCAACTGATCAGCCATGTCTCCCGGATGCGCAACCGGACGCGCGGGGCGATGCCGCTGCCGATCACCGTGCGGGTGCCCTACGGCGGCGGCATCGGAGGCGTCGAGCACCACAGCGACTCCTCCGAGGCGTACTACATGGCGACCCCGGGGCTCCACGTCGTCACACCGGCGACGGTCGAGGACGCGTACGGACTGCTGCGGGAGGCCATCGCCTCCGACGACCCCGTGGTCTTCCTGGAGCCGAAGCGGCTTTACTGGTCCAAAGCCGACTGGTCGCCGGACGCCCCGGCGGCCGTGGAACCCATCGGCCGCGCGGTGGTGCGCCGCCAGGGGCGCAGCGCCACGCTCATCACCTACGGTCCCTCCGTGCCGGTCTGCATGGAGGCGGCGGAGGCCGCCGAGGCCGAGGGCTGGGACCTGGAGGTCGTGGATCTGCGTTCGCTCGTGCCGTTCGACGACGAGACCGTGTGCGCCTCCGTGCGCCGCACGGGCCGGGCCGTCGTCGTCCACGAGTCGACGGGTTTCGGCGGTCCGGGCGGCGAGATCGCGGCCAGGGTGACCGAGCGCTGCTTCCACCACCTCGAGGCCCCCGTGCTGAGGGTGGCCGGTTTCGACATTCCCTACCCGCCGCCGATGCTGGAGCGTCACCATCTGCCGGGTGTGGACCGGGTACTGGACGCCGTGGCACGGCTGCAGTGGGAGGCGGAGAGCTGATGGCCCAGGTGCTCGAATTCAGGCTGCCGGACCTCGGTGAAGGACTGACCGAGGCGGAGATCGTCCGCTGGCTGGTGGACGTTGGCGATGTCGTCGCCGTCGACCAGCCGGTCGTCGAGGTCGAGACGGCAAAGGCGATGGTCGAGGTGCCCTGCCCGTACGCGGGTGTGGTCACGCAGCGCTTCGGTGACGAAGGGGCGGAGCTTCCCGTCGGGGCTCCCCTGCTCACCGTCGCGGTGGGCGCGACGGAGCCCGTCCCCGACGGTTCCGCCGAGGGTGCCGGCACCGCCGCGAGCCGGGAGGCGGAGTCCTCGGGCAACGTCCTCGTGGGCTACGGGACGGGTGCACCGGCGGCCCGCCGCCGGAGGGTCCGCCCGTCGGCGCCCATCGGCGGCAGGTCCGCCCCCACGGGCGACGCACGTACCGCGAGCGGTGGTGGACCCGTCGCGTCGGCTCCCGGACCTGTGCCGGGTGGGACGTCCGGGGCGTCCACCGCGGGACGCGAACCGGTCTGGGACAGCGCCGTGGAGAGCCCGGCGCCCGACGCGCCGCGCGGCACCCCCGCCCAGGGCGACGTCGGCCTCGAAGCCGTCCCGTCCGCCCACGAAGGTCCGGTCGCGGTCATCTCACCGCTGGTGCGGCGGCTGGCCCGGGACAACGGGGTCGATCTGCGAGCGCTACGGGGGTCCGGGCCGGACGGGCTGGTCCTGCGCGTGGACGTGGAGCACGCCGTGCGGGCCCGGGCCGGCGCGGCCGAGCAGCACGTCGCGGCACAGCCGCCGGTTCCCGCCACCGCCGCCAAGCCCGCACCGGCGACCGGCGCCGCGCACGGCGCGGCCACCGGTGAGCGGATTCCGCTGCGCGGGGTGCGCGGCGCCGTCGCGGAAAAGCTCTCCCGCAGCCGCCGGGAGATTCCGGACGCGACCTGCTGGGTCGACGCGGACGCCACCGAACTCATGGCCGCCCGCGGGGCCATGAACGCGGCGGGTGGGCCGAAGATCTCGCTGCTTGCCCTGCTGGCCCGTATCTGCACGGCGGCGCTCGCCCGCCACCCGGAGCTCAACTCCACGGTGGATCTCGAGACGAGGGAGATCGTGCGGCTGCCCGGGATCCATCTGGGCTTCGCGGCCCAGACCGACCGAGGCCTGGTCGTCCCGGTCGTCCGTGACGCACAGGACCGCACGGCGGAGTCGCTCACCGAGGAGTTCGCGCGGCTCACCGACAAGGCCCGCCAGGGCAGCCTCACCCCGGCCGATCTCACGGGCGGCACGTTCACGCTGAACAACTACGGCGTGTTCGGGGTCGACGGCTCCACGCCGATCATCAACCACCCGGAGGCGGCCATGCTCGGTGTCGGCCGTATCGTGCCCAAGCCCTGGGTGCACGAGGGGCAGCTCGCCGTCCGCCAGGTCGTGCAGCTCTCGCTCACGTTCGACCACCGGGTGTGCGACGGAGGCACGGCCGGCGGCTTCCTCCGGTACGTGGCGGACTGCGTGGAGCAGCCCGCGGTGCTGCTGCGCACTCTCTGATCTGCGCGGTAGCCCGGGAAACCCGCGTCCGCGGGGCCGAGTGGTTCCGTATCGGCGGTCACGGCCCATACTTCTGGGGTGACTGCCGATGCGGAAGCGGACTACGACGCCATCGTGCTCGCCGGAGGCGCCGCCGAGCGGCTCGGCGGCGCGGACAAACCGGGGGTGAGCGTCGGCGGCCGGACACTGCTCGACCGGGTGCTGACGGCAAGCCGGGGCGCCGGGCGCACGGTCGTCGTCGGCGGGCGGCGGCCGACTGCGCGCCCGGTGACCTGGACGCGCGAGACCCCGCCGGGCGGCGGGCCGCTCGCCGCGCTCCACGCGGGCCTCCGCCGGACCGGCGCCCCCACCGTCGTGGTGCTCTCCGCGGATCTCCCCTTCCTTGACGACGGGACCGTGCGACGGCTGGTCGACGCCCTGGATTCCGGAGGGCGAGAGGGCGCGCTCCTCGTCGACGCCGACGGACGGGACCAGCCGCTCGTCGCGGCGTACCGCGCGGAACCGCTCCATCGCGAACTGGCCCTGATCGCCGCCGAGCACGGCGGTCTCTCAGGGCTGCCGCTGCGTCTGCTGACGGCCGAACTCGACCTGGACCGGGTGGCCGCCGGACCGCTCGCCGCGTACGACTGCGACACCTGGGAGGACATCGTCACAGCCCGGGCCAGGATCAGGGAGCATGGGAACGTGCTGGATGAATGGATCACCGCAGTCAAGGACGAACTCGACATCGACCTCGAGGTGGACACGGGGCTGCTGCTCGACCTCGCCCGGGACGCCGCCCATGGCGTAGCGCGGCCCGCGGCTCCGCTGACCACCTTCCTCGTCGGCTATGCGGCGGCGAGGGCCGGCGGTGACGATGCCCAGGCGGTCGCCGAGGCGGCCCGCAAGGCCGCGGCGCTGGCCGGACGGTGGGCGGCCGAGGCGGACGGAGCCGCGGCAGACAGGGCAGGGGCGAACGGACGTGAGGACGGCCGGAACGGTCCGGACCGCAGCGACGAGGCCGGCAGCCGATGACCGAACAGGACCGTGATCTCGGTGCTTCCGGCGCCACCGGACAGGGCGGTACCGGTGAGCCGGCGCCGTGTCCCGTGTCCCACGACCGGTCCGATGACCGTGCCTCCGCCCCGACGGCGGAGGGCGACGACGGCATGGAGGACGCGCTCGCGCTGGTGGGAAGGCGGTCGGCGACTTCGCCCGGACGTCAGGAGCCGTCCGCACCGGGGCGGAACGCCCTCCACGGACGGCGCCGCGGCATGCCCTGGGACGAGGCACGCGCCGTCGCGTCCCGTGCCGGACGTGCCGGGGTGCTGCGCACCCACCGAGATCCCCTCGCCGCCTCCCTCGGCAGGGTGCTCGCCACTCCGCTCACCGCGTTCGTCGATCTGCCGTCGTTCGACACGTCCGCCATGGACGGTTGGGCGGTCGCGGGCCCGGGACCGTGGACGGTGGAGTCCGGCGACGGCGGCATACTCGCCGGGCACGGGGAGGCCGGGACCCTCGCGGACGGCGCGGCCGTACGGATCGCGACCGGTGCCCGCGTTCCGCCCGGCGCCACCGCAGTGATCCGCAGCGAGCACGCCCGGACCGACGACAGCGGTCATCTGCACGCCCAGCGGGGGGTGTTGCACGGTCAGGACATCAGGCCCCGGGGCCAGGAATGCCGCTCCGGCGACCAACTGCTGGCCGAAGGGACGCTGGTCACCCCTGCCGTACTCGGTCTCGCGGCCGCTGCCGGCTACGACGAACTGCTCACGGTGCTCCGTCCGACGGTGGAGGTGCTCGTCCTGGGCGACGAGTTGCTCACCGAGGGACTGCCGTACGACGGTCTGATCCGTGATGCGCTCGGGCCGATGATCGCTCCCTGGCTGCGCGCCCTCGGGGCAGACGTGACCGGTACCCGCAGGGTCGGCGACGATGCGGACGCCTTGCAGCGGGCCGTCACCGATTCCCCTGCCGACCTGGTCATCACCACGGGCGGCACGGCCGCGGGACCGGTCGACCATGTGCACCCCGTGCTGCGCAAGGCGGGTGCCGATCTGCTGGTCGACGGCGTCGCCGTACGCCCCGGGCATCCGATGCTCCTGGCCAGGCTCGCTCCGGGCCGCCATCTGGTGGGACTGCCGGGAAATCCACTCGCCGCCGTCTCCGGACTGCTCACGCTCGCGGAGCCCCTGCTGCGCCAGCGGTCCGGGCAGGCAACCCCGGCGCCGTATCGCGCGTCCCTGAGGGACGAGGTCCACGGGCACCCGCAGGACACCCGGCTGGTGCCGGTGGTGCACCGCGGCGACAAGGTCGTACCGCTGCACTACCGCGGTCCGGCCATGCTGCGGGGAATCGCCGCCGCACACGGTCTCGCCGTCGTGCCTCCCGGGGGAGGGCGGTCCGGCGACGAGCTGGAGATCCTCGATCTCCCCTGGCCACCGAGCTCCGAAGGGTGTTTCACGTGAAACTTCCCGGCCATGACGCGATGGCCCGGCAAGCGGACGAACAACTGGCCGTCTCACGGGTGCACCTGCCCAAGCAGACCGTCGAAAGACCGCTGCGGCAGGTCACCAAGCGGCTGTTGCTGGCCTTGTTCGTCCTCGTACTGACGGTCCTCATCGTCTGGCTGGACCGCGGCGGCTACTACGACAACGCCGACGAGAAGGTCGACTTCCTCGACGCCGTCTACTACTCCACCGTAACGCTCTCCACCACGGGTTACGGCGACATCGTTCCGCAGAGCGACAGTGCGCGTCTGATCAATGTGCTGCTGGTGACGCCGCTACGCGTGCTGTTTCTGATCATTCTGGTCGGTACCACTCTCGAGGTCCTCACGGAACGGACCCGGGAGGAGTGGCGGCTGAACCGTTGGAGGTCCACCTTGCGTGACCACACCGTCGTCATCGGCTTCGGCACGAAGGGGCGCTCCGCACTGCTGACCCTGTGTGCGACGGGCCTGGAGAAGGCACAGGTCGTCATCGTCGACCCGAGCTCCAAGGTGATCGAGGCCGCGAACGCGGACGGCTTCACGGGTGTCATCGGCGACGCGACCCGGAGCGATGTGCTGCTCCGGGCCGAGGTGCAGAGGGCACGGCAGATCATCATCGCCACCCAGCGCGACGACACGGCGGTCCTGGTCGCGCTCACTGCGCGGCAGCTCAACCGGGGAGCGAAGATCGTGGCCGCGGTCCGGGAGGAGGAGAACGCGCCTCTGCTGCGTCAGTCCGGCGCCGACGCGGTGATCACCAGCGCCAGCGCGGCGGGCCGGCTCCTCGGGTTGTCCGTGCTCAGCCCGTACGCGGGCACGGTGATGGAAGACCTGATCCAGCAGGGCAGCGGGCTCGACATCGTCGAGCGGCCGGTGATAAAGCGCGAGGTCGGCAAGAACGTCAGGGAGGTGGAAGACCTGGTGGTCAGCGTGTTGCGCGGGCACCGGCTGCTCGGTTACGACGACCCCGAGGCCAGCCCGCTCCAGCTGACGGACCGGGTCATCACCATCGTGCGCGCGACGAAGGCGCTGCCCGGTGCGGTGCGGGGCGGCGGCAACGCCAAGCCGGAGTAGCCTCGCGCCCATGCATGCGATCACGATTCCCGAACCAGGTGGTCCCGAGGCGCTGGTCTGGGCGGAGGCACCGGATCCCGAACCCGGCCAGGGGGAGGTCCTCGTCGAGGTTGCCGCGAGCGCTGTCAACCGCGCGGACGTCCTCCAGCGGCAGGGCTTCTACGACCCGCCGCCCGGCGCGTCCCCGTATCCGGGGCTGGAGTGCTCGGGCCGGATCGTGTCCGTCGGCTCCGGAGTCTCCGGATGGAGCGTGGGCGACGAGGTGTGCGCGTTGCTGTCGGGCGGCGGATACGCGGAGCGGGTGGTCGTGCCCGCCGGCCAGCTGCTCCCGGTGCCCCAGGGCGTCGACCTGATCACGGCGGCGGCACTGCCCGAGGTCACGTGCACCGTCTGGTCCAATGTGTTCATGGTCGCCCATCTGCGGCCCGGTGAGACGCTGCTGGCACACGGCGGCGCCAGCGGGATCGGCACGATGGCCATCCAGTTGGGGAAGGCGGTGGGCGCACGTGTGGCCGTTACCGCAGGAGGGCCGGAGAAGCTGGCGCGCTGCGCCGAGCTGGGCGCCGACATCCTGATCGACTACCGCGAGCAGGACTTCGTCGAGGAACTGCGGAAGGCTACCGACGGTGCCGGGGCCGATGTCATTCTCGACATCATCGGCGCCAAGTACCTGGACAGGAACGTGCGTGCGCTGGCCGTCAACGGGCGTCTGGCAGTGATCGGGCTGCAGGGCGGGGTGAAGGGCGAGCTGAACCTCGGGGTGCTGCTGGGCAAGCGGGGCGCGGTGACCGCGACATCGCTGCGCGCGCGGTCGCTGCACGAGAAAACGGCGATCGTCGCCGCCGTGCGGGAGCACGTCTGGCCGCTCATCGAGGTGGGGGCGGTGAAGCCCGTGGTGGACCGTGCTCTCCCGATGCCGGAGGCGGCCGAGGCGCACCGGATCCTGGAGTCCGGCGCCCATGTGGGCAAGGTGCTGCTGGTGGCCCCGGCCTGGCAGCGCTGAAGCGGGGGCCCATCCGGGCCGGAGGACGGGCCCCCACCGTCCCGCTCCGTGCCGGTGCGGACCGCGTGCCGATGACGACGGCCCCGCCCTTGCGAAGGACGGGGCCGCTCTGCGTGAGGGAACTCAGAGGTAGGGGCCCGAGCGGGCGGCGCCGCCGTGGAGGGGGTCGTCGTCGGTCGGAGCACCCGGGGGGAGCGCACGGCGCATCTGCTCGAGCTGGGCGCGAGCCGCCATCTGCTGGGCGAACAGCGCCGTCTGGATGCCGTGGAAGAGCCCCTCGAGCCAGCCGACCAGCTGGGCCTGGGCGATGCGCAGCTCGGCCTCCGAGGGCACGGCCTCGTCGGTGAACGGAAGCGACAGCCGCTCCAGCTCCTCGACGAGCTCCGGGGCCAGCCCCTCCTCGAGTTCCTTCACCGAGCTCGCATGGATCTCCTTCAGCCGGACCCGGCTCGCCTCGTCCAGAGGTGCCGCGCGCACCTCCTCCAGCAGCTGCTTGATCATGCTGCCGATCCGCATGACCTTCGCGGGCTGTTCGACCATCTCCGTCACCGGGACCTCGCGAGGCTGGCCGTCACCTTCACCGCCGCCGAGCGCCATCCCGTTCTGTCCCACGATGAGGACCGGAGGGCTCTCCTGCGACCGTTCACTCCTCGGCATCTCCATGCCGTCCATTCTCTCGCACCTGTGGTTCCCCCCACGGTGTGCCCCCGCACCGGGGTGATCCACCCTGGTGCGGGGGCACGATTTCACCGGGTGCGTGCCGAAAGGGCTCAGATCGCCTCGCGGCGGGCCAGCGCGCCCCGGGAGCGGGTGACCAGTGCCGCCAGCAGGGCCGCGCCGAGCGGCACCGCGACCAGCAGGGCGGCCAGCGTCCCCCACGGGATGACGATCGTCGACACCGGCGGGGTCAGGTTCCCGCCCCAGCCGGCGTCCAGTGCCTCCTCGTACCACTTGAGCTCCTGGCGGTGCTCGGTGAGCCGCAGGCCCATCGCGGGCAGGACTCCGGCGGCCGAGCCGAGGACCACGCCCATCGCGGCGATGACGCCGCACTGGAATCCGCTCAGCGTGCGACGGACCCGTGGCGGGGCCCCCACGGCCGCCAGGGTCTTGAGGTCGGCCTCCGCGTCGGCCTGTGCCAGCCCGGTGGCGATACCGGCCGCCCCGATCGTGACCAGCCCGGCGAAGACGGTCAAGGCCAGCAGGACGATGCTGTTGTCGCTGGTGTAGCCCTCCTCGATGTGCAGATCGATGTTCGTGGCCGACTTGTCGAGCTCACCGTCGAGCTTCTGCCGCTGTTCGCTGCTGGGCATCCGGTCCGTGGAGTAGTACGCACCGAGCGGGACGGTGGTGATACCGGCCGCCTTGGCCGTCGCCGGCGGCAGGATCATGGCCACGCCATAGGCGTCGACGTCGTCGGCCGCCTGGTGGACGGGGAAGGACTTGACCGCGCCGGGAATCTCCTTGCCGTTCTCTATCGCCCGGTTCGCAGCCTCCATGTCGGTGATCAGCCGGATGCCGACCGCACCGCTCCCGTCGAGGTTGCGCCTGTCGAAGGAGACGGCCTTGCCGTCCGCCAGGGCCTTCGCGGCGGCGGGATCGTCGACGGCGAGCACGTCCAGCAGCTTCTCGTCGGCGACGAGCACTCCGCTCTCCGTGTAGGTGCTGCCGGAGCTCTCCTTGCACCGCCAGTCCTTGGCGAGTGCGCGCAGCTGGGCCTTGGTGTACTTCTCGGAGGGATCCTGGCCGTCGGAGGTGCTCCACAGCGGACAGCGGTTCGGCTCGGGCACGACGATCTCGTAGCTGCCGCATTCCTTGCCGCCGCCGAACGGCGGGCAGTTGGCGCTCCCGACGACGATCCGGTCCACATCGGCGCGCACGTCCACCGGCAGGTACTTCTGCACCGCGGCGCGGGCCGCCGGCACATCCCGTCCGCCGCCGTCGTCGATGGCCATCGAGACCGCACCGTGCGGCAGCCGCGCCTCGTACGTGGCCTCAGACTGGGCGTCACTACTGGTGGCGTACGTGGCCACGGCGACGGTTCCGGCGACCGCGGCGAGCACGGCGGCCACCGCCGGTGCCGTGCGGCCGCGGTTGCGCACCGCGTCCCGCAGCGCGAGCCGCGGCGACAGCGGCAGCCAGCGACCGGAGCGGCCGAACAGACCGACCAGCGCGGGCGTCATGGCGACCACGCCGAGCTCCGCGAGGGCGCTGCCGCCGGCGACGATGACGAACTGCTCGGTGAGCAGCGAGCCGTAGAGGGCGATCGCGGCGCCGAGTACCACGGCGACCAGTCCGAGCACGGGCAGTACCCGGTTGCTCCGGCGGATACCGCGGCGGCCGGTGAGCGAGGCCAGAACGGTCTGACGGGAAGCGGTCACCGCGGGGACGATCGCGGCCAGCAGACCGGTGATCACGGCGAGCAGCCCGATGCCGAGCAGTTCGAGGGGACGGATGTCGAAGCTGCCGAAGCGCGCACCGATGTAGTCCTCCAGCAGGGGGCGCAGCGCGAACGTCAGCACCAGGCCGAGGACCGTGCCCACGACCGCGGATGCGACGCCGATCACCAGCCCGCCGGCCAGGACGATGGCCCGGACGTGGCTGCGGTCGCCGCCGTTGGCTCCGACCAGCCCGAGTTGGCGGCGCGAGCGCCGGGCGCCGACCGCGAAGGCGGGCCCTGCCAGCAGACAGATCTCCAGCATGGCCAGACCGACGACCGTGCCGACCGCCGCGAGCGCCGCGGCCTGGGCGGCGGTGCTCCGCTCGTAGTTCCTGTCTTCCCAGCCCTTGTGCTCGTACAGCGGTACGTCCGCATCGGCCGGCGGCGAGAGCTGCACGGCGCGGGACTGTACCGTGACGCCCTTGGCGTTGATCTCCTGGACCATGTTCCACGTGAAACCGCCCGACAGGCTCACCAGGTAGCTCGTGGACTTCTCGGTCCCCGGCAGCCCGTCTGCGGTGAGCGCCTTGTCGAGAGGGTCCAGCAGCGCGCCGGGGAGCGCGTTGACCTGGTCGCTCTTCAGCGAGTCCGGCAGTTCGTAGGAGCCGGTGATCGTGTACTCGCGTTCCAGCCCGCGCGCCACCAGCTTCGAGCCCACGCTCAGCCCGCTGGACTCCAGGAAGTGGGTCGTCGCCGCCACCTCGTCCGGCGACTTCGGGAAGCGGCCGCTGATCGGCGTCATGATTCCCTCGGCCATCGGATCGGTGGCCCTGAGCTCCCGGATCTCGGCGTTCAGCAGCCCGTGCGCGGTGCGCAGCTTCCCGGAACCGGACGAGTCCTCGAGGAACTCCGTGCCGGCCGGCAGGGCCTTGCGGACATCCGTGCTGCCCTCGGGCCAGGGCTTGTCCGTGAAGTCCCCGACCGGGTCGTAGCCGTTGCCGTCCGGGGTCTGGTGGATCGGCACACCACCGGTCTGGGCATCGCTCACCTGGGCGTCGGCCCGGCCGAGCTTGCGTTCCAGGGACTGTTCGGTGGAGAGCTCGGCGCTGCGCAGGGTCAGATCGGCGGCGCTCACCCCGAGGATCGGCAGGGCGATCATCGCGAGGACGAGGAAGCTGCGTCCCTTGGAGCGGACGGCGTCGCGGCGGGCGATACGGACCGCGGCGCGCCAGGAGTGGTACCAGTTCCTCACCGCTCGGCCGCCTGACCGCTCAGCAGGGAGGCCGCGTCGCTTCGGACGGTCTGGTCGACCACCGAGCCGTCGCGCAGGAAGACGACCCGGTCCGCCCAGGCGGCGAAGCGGGGCTCATGGGTGACGAGGATGCCCGCCGCTCCCGCGTCGCAGCGCGTGCGCAGCAGCGCGAGGACGGACTCGCCGGTCTCGGAGTCCAGAGCGCCGGTCGGTTCGTCGGCGAGCACCAGGCGGCGGTCGCCGACGAGCGCGCGGGCGATGGCCACCCGCTGCTGCTGGCCGCCGGACATCTCGTCGGGGAACCGGTCGGCGAGATGGCCGAGACCCATCTCGTCGAGGGCCGCGACGGCCTCGTTCCGGGCCTTGCGGGCGGAGTGGCCGTCGAGTTCGAGGGGCAGCGCGATGTTCTCCGCGGCGGTCAGCGCCGGTATGAGGTTGTAGTCCTGGAAGACGTACCCGATGCTGCGCCGGCGCAGTGCGGCGAGTGTCTTGCGGTCGGCGGTGGTGATGTCGGTGTTCTCGACGATCACCTGGCCCGACGTCGGTGTGTCGAGGCCGCCCGCGATCGTCAGCAGCGTGGACTTCCCGGAGCCGGACGGGCCCATGACGGCGACGAGTTCACCGGGGAACACATCGAGGTCGACACCGCGCAGTGCATGCACTTCGGTGGCACCGCTGCCGTGCACCCGGGACAGATTTCGTAGTTGCAGGACGGGCTGCTGGGGCTGGTGGGGCTGGTGGGGCTGGTGGGAATGGTCGGACATGAGAGGTCCCCCTTGGGCGTACGCGTGAGGCGTACGTGAGCGGATGTGGAAGGCGAGTGCCTGGGAGGCACCGGGGTGGGACGGCCCGAACGGGCCTCCGGCGAGGACCGGGAGAAGAGTTCCGGTGCGCCTGGCGTACGGCGCTTCCCTCACCCCGCATGGCGCCGGTGGAACGGCGCCGGACCCGGACGCAGCCCCCTGCCGGGCAGGGGCGGGGCTCAGCCGGGCCTCCTCCGGTGCCCGTGGGCGGGTGCCGGAGCCGGGGCGTGTGGGGGTGCGGGCTCCGGGTGCTGCTCCGCCGCCGCGGAGAGCCGGATGAGCCGGGCCTCGCAGTGGTCGAGCCAGCGGGCTTCCGCCTCGGTCTGGAAGATGAGCTGCTCCAGCACGAGCAGCCAGGCGATCTCGTCCCGGTCGGCGGGCGCCGGTTCCAGCGCCTGGGCCTTGAGACGGGTGTAGTCCTGCATCGCCTTCACGGTGTGGCGGCGCTGGGACTGGATGACATCGCGGATGTCGACGGCCGGCGCGCCGACCGCCATGGCGAGCTTGATGGCCAGCTCGTCCCGCGCGGGGCTGGTCCGGTCGACGGGCCGTTCGAACCAGGCCCGCAGCTCCGCCCGCCCGGCGCCGGTGATGGCGTAGAGCGTGTGGCCCGCCTCGTCCTCGCCGTCCTGCGCGACCATGCCGTCGCGCTCCAGCCGGTTCAGGGTCGTGTAGACCTGGCCCACGTTGAGCGGCCAGGTCGCCCCCGTACGGGACTCGAACTCCGTGCGGAGCTGGGAACCGTAGCGGGGACCGTGTTCGAGGAGGGCGAGCAGCCCGTGCCGGATCGACATACCGAGTATGTATACCGGGTATACCGACGCTGACCAACCGCCCTGAGGCGGACGTCCGGCGTAGTCCGTACGGGGGACACGCGAACCCGGGGAGGACGACACCGCTGTACGCACCCGGACGAAACGGCACGAGCGCACCGCCCGGCGCGGGAGCGTCCCCGGGCTCAGCCGCGACGCAGCCGCAGCCCCATGTAGCCCAGCCCCAGCCCCATGAGGGCACAGCCGGCGCCCAGCGTCAGCGCCGGGATCTGTCGTTCGAGCGGCTGGGACACGGGACGCGGGTCGGACCTGCCCGCGGCGGCGGGAGACGCGTCGTCCGTGGGGGTGGGTTCCGAGGGTGACGGGGAGTCCGGCACGGCGTGGGACTCGGCCTCGGCCTCGCTTTCGTCGTGCGGCGTCGTGTCCTCCTCGGTCGCCGCCTCCTCGGGGTCGCGGCCGTGTTCGAGCCCGTCGTCGGGTGTCGACACGTCGGGTGAGGGCGCGGAGGTCCGGCCGGGGCGCAGCCGGCCCTCGCCGGCCTGACGCCCGGCCAGCGACGCGGTGGGCGACGGATCGGGCCGCTCGGCGGCCTTCCCGCGTGGTGCGTGCGCAGCCCCGGAGCGCCCGGGGTCCGTCGGCGGGCGGTCCCCGTCCGTGCCCGGTTCCGGTGCGCCCCCGTCGGCCCGCCGGTGCGCCGGTGCTCCGTGCGCCGGGTCGTCGGCGGCAAGCGTCCGCCGGTCAGGGCGGGTGCCATCCGCGCCTGCCCCCGGCGCCCGGGAGCGCCCGCGCTCCTCGCCGCCGTACCGCCCGGACCCGTCGTGCCGGCCGCCCTCGCCGCCTCGTCCACGGTCCTCGCCGTCCCCGCGCGATTCCGCGGGGTGGGTCAGGGGGCCGTCGGCGTACGCGTACGTCGCGACGGGCAGGGCGAGGACCAGTGCTGCGAGGGTCGTCGCGCAGTGCGTGCGGAGCTTCGGAGTCACGGGGTGACCCCCTCCCGAGCCGGGTCGCCGAGGTTTCGGACTCAGCGTCACATGACTGGGAACTTCCGGCATCCCGGGCGAAACCGGACCGTCTGGCGGAGAGCGGCCCGGCACGAACGCGTGCCGCGCCGCTCACTCTCGGGGCCGCTCACTCTCGGGGCGGAAGCCCGCCCCGGCGTGTGGCGGCGCGGTCCCTAGTACCCCGGGTTCCCCGTGCCGACCGTCAGCTCGAAGGTCTGGTTGCCCGGCACCACGGCGGTGCCCTCCGTCGGAAACTGGTTGATGACCTGGTCCTCGGCGAACTGGGGGTCGTCCTTCTCCGTGACCTTGAACTTCCAGCCCGCGGCCTGCAGGCACGACTTGACGGAGATCACGTCCTTGTAGGTGAAGCTGGGCGCCCGGACCTTCGCCGGGTCGTCGCTGTCCTCCTGCGCGTCCGTGCACTCGTCCGTGTCCATCGTGCGGTTGCGCTCCGGGGGCTTGTGGCCCGCGACCGCCGACTCCGAGACCGACGGGTCGGCGCCGCCTCCGCCCTCGTCGCCGCCGTTCAGGGTGAGCGCCGTGACCGCTCCGCCGACCGCGAGGAGCACCACTGCGATCGAGCCGACGATCAGCGGCGTGCTCCGCCTGCCGCCCCCGGACGGTGCGGGGGCGGCGGCCTGGTGGGGGGAGAGCTGGTACGCCGGGGGCACCGGGGCCTGGGTGTAGGCCGGGGCCTGCTGCGGATAGCCGTAGCCCGGGGCGGGGCCGTGCACCGGGCCGGGGGCCGGCGTCGACGGGCCGTACGGGCCGGGCTGGTAGGGCTGCTGGACGCTGCCCGGGCCCGGGGCCGGGGCTGACTGGTCCACCGGCGGGAACACCGCGGACGCGACGCCCGAGCCGCTGTTCGTCGTCGGAGCGCCCTGCACGATCACCGGGGCGTGCGTCCGGCCCGCGCCCGCGACCCGCAGGCACTCGTCGCGCATGGCGGCGGCGCTCGGGAAGCGCTCGTTCGGGTTCTTCTTCAGCGCCCGTGCGACCAGGGCGTCCATCGCCGGGGACACCGAGCGGTTGATGGAGGACGGGGCGACCGGCTCCTCCTGGACGTGCGCGTACGCGATCGCCAGCGGCGAGTCCGCGTCGAACGGCAGCCGGCCCGTCAGCAACTGGAAGAGCATGATGCCGACCGAGTACAGGTCGGAGCGGGCGTCGACGCCGCGTCCGAGGGCCTGCTCGGGAGACAGGTACTGCGGAGTGCCGACGACCATGCCGGTCTGCGTCATCGACGTGACGCCCGACTGCATGGCGCGGGCGATACCGAAGTCCATGACCTTGACGACGCCGCGCTTCGTCATCATCACGTTGCCCGGCTTGATGTCCCGGTGGACCAGGCCCATCTCATGGCTGGTCTCCAGCGCCGCCAGTACGTCGGCGGTCACCTTGAGCGCCTTGTCGGCCGGCATCGCGCCGAACTGCCGGGTGTCCTCCTGGAGGACGGAGCCGAGCGNGCCCGGCTTGATGTCCCGGTGGACCAGGCCCATCTCATGGCTGGTCTCCAGCGCCGCCAGTACGTCGGCGGTCACCTTGAGCGCCTTGTCGGCCGGCATCGCGCCGAACTGCCGGGTGTCCTCCTGGAGGACGGAGCCGAGCGGCTTGCCCTCCACGTACTCCATGACGATGTACGGCATCAGCGCGCCGTCGAGCTCGTCCTCACCGGTGTCGAAGACGGACACGATGTTCGTGTGGGACAGCTTGGCGACGGCCTGGGCCTCGCGCCGGAAGCGCTCGCGGAAGGACTGTTCCCGGCCGAGTTCGGTGTGGAGCGTCTTGATGGCGACCTGCCGGTCCAGCGCGCTGTCGTACGCGAGGTACACCGACGCCATCCCGCCTTCGCCGAGCAGGTCGCGAAGCTGGTACCGGCCGCCCGCTACCGAACCGCCGGCGTAGCGGCCGCGCTGTGCGCCGTCCTGGCTCATGACTGTGCTTCCCCCTAGGCACGCACACCGTGGAGCGGTGGCCGCGGTGATCCGGATTACGTGGCAAGTCTGCCCGAGGGCAGTGACACGTCAAGCCGGCTGCCCGTTCCGTGACCGTACGCACAAGAAGCGTCTCGCAAGCGTTACAGGAACCGGACGTATGTGCTCCGGCCCACCGGCAACGGGTCCGGCGACCGGTCCATCTCGGACCGGCGTGTCGCCGGAAGCCTGTAGCGTGACGTGTCGAACCACCGAGAGACGCCGCCCGCGCGCAGCGCGCGGCGCGGCAAGACACGACGGCGAGGACAGATGGCACCCGAATCCGGACCACATGGCGGTGGAGTGTCGGATGCTGCTGACTCCTGGGGCGTCGGCGGGCTCGTCGGCGACGGCCGGTACCGGCTGACCCACCGTCTCGGACGGGGCGGTATGGCCGAGGTGTTCGCGGCGGAGGACGTCCGGCTCGGCCGCACCGTCGCCGTGAAGCTGCTCCGTGCCGATCTGGCCGAGGATCCGGTGTCCAAGGCGCGCTTCACGCGCGAGGCCCAGTCCGTCGCGGGCCTCAACCACCATGCCATCGTGGCCGTGTACGACTCCGGCGAGGACGTCGTGGACGGGCAGTCCGTGCCGTACATCGTGATGGAGCTGGTCGAGGGCCACACCATCCGCGATCTGCTGATCAACGCCGAGGCGCCGCCGCCGGAGCAGGCGCTCATCATCGTCTCGGGCGTCCTCGAGGCACTCGCGTACTCGCACCAGCACGGCATCGTCCACCGCGACATCAAGCCCGCGAACGTCATCATCACCAACGGCGGCGCGGTCAAGGTGATGGACTTCGGCATCGCCCGTGCGCTGCACGGCGCTTCGACGACGATGACCCAGACCGGCATGGTCATGGGCACGCCCCAGTACCTCTCGCCGGAGCAGGCGCTCGGCAAGGCCGTCGACCACCGCTCCGACCTTTACGCCACGGGCTGTCTGCTCTACGAACTGCTCGCGCTGCGCCCGCCGTTCACCGGCGAGACACCGTTGTCCGTCGTCTACCAGCACGTCCAGGACATGCCGGTGCCCCCCTCCGAGGTCTCGGACGTGGCCCCGCCGGAGCTGGACGGGCTCGCGATGCGCGCGCTGGCCAAGGACCCCGACGACCGGTTCCAGAGCGCCGAGGAGATGCGGGCGCTCCTGCAGTACGGGCTGCAGATGCTGCAGCAGCAGGGCAGCCACACGGGTGCCTGGAACACCGGCCCGGTCGAGATGCACGAGGCCGGCCACACCCCGGCGCAGGGCATGGGCGCGACGGCGGTCATGGGGCATCCGCACCACGGGGAGACCTCGAAGGGCCCGCTCCTCCCGCCGCGCAATCCGGAGGACGGCGCGTACGCCGCCGGGCCCGGCGGCGGCAGGGGCGGCAAGGGCAAGGTGTGGCTGTTCGTCGCGCTCGCGGTGATCGCGGTCGTGGCGGGTGTGGCCTTCGCGCTGGACCGGGCAGGCAACCCCGGCACGCAGCCGAAGGACGACCAGAAGGTCTCCAACACCCCGACCGAGTCCGACCTTTCGCCGACCCCCTCGGAGGAGCACTCCGAGGAGGAAGAGGAGCCGGACCAGGGCACGAACGGCAACCAGGGCGAATGGCCGCCGAGGGACCGTCCTTCCCAGCAGGAACCGCCGCCGTCGCAGCCGCAGAGCCCGAGCCACGACCCGAGCGACACCCCGTCGGACACCGAGGGCACCACGGACGGGACGACGGAGGGCAACACCAGCGAGGGCACGACGGAGGGCACGTCCACCGGTACGGACGCGGGCACGACGACCGGCACCGACGCCGGCACCACCACCGGTACCGATGCCGGTACGAGCACGGGCACGGACGCGGGCACGACGACCGGTACGGACGCGGGCGCGGACTCCGGCACCACCACCGGAACCACGCCGGGCTGACCCGGGGAGGGCCGCCCGGTCGGCGCCGTCAGCCGGCGAAGGCCTCGCAGACCGCCTCGTACTCCCGCGTCCACCACACCGCCAGGGCCGACACCGCAGGGAACTGCGGGTCGGCCCTTCGGTCGTGCAGCTGGTAGCGCCAGCGCAGTATCCAGAAGTCGTTGAGCCGCTCCCACCACACCCGGTGCACGGCGGCGGCGAGTTCCGTCGCGTCGGCCCCGGCCGCCCGCCGGTAGGCGCGCGCGTAGGCCCGTACCTTGCCCAGTTCCAGCCGGCCCGAGGGCCGGACGAAGAAGATCGCCGCGGCTCTCACGGCCTCCTCGGCCCGCGGCTGGACGCCCAGCCGGTCCCAGTCGACGATCGCGGCCGGCTCCGCACCCCGGTGGTCGCCCCGGTAGAGCAGGTTGAGCGGGTGGAAGTCGCCGTGCACCCAGCCGCCGGCGGCGGCCGGCGGCGGCCGGCGGTGCGCATGCCCTTCAAGCAGGGCGCGGCGCTCCAGCAGCCGGTGCTCGGCGAGGGCGTCGAAGCTGTCCCCGGGGCGATGGGTGCGGGCCAGCTCCAGCAGAGCGTCGATGAGGGCGAAGGTCTCCTCGGGATCCGCGCTCTCGTGCGGCCGTACCGTACTCCGGCGTCCCCCCGGCTCCACGTCCATGACCCGCTCCAGACCGGTGTGCACCAGGCCGAGGAGGGCGCCCAGCCGGCGGGACTCGAGGGTGGTGAGCTGGGCCCCGCGGCGGTGACGGCCGTTCACCCAGGGGTGCAGGGCGTAGCAGCGGCCGCCGATCACGGCCACCGTGTCGCCGGACCTGTCGGCCACGGGCGGGGCGACNCCGGTGTGCACCAGGCCGAGGAGGGCGCCCAGCCGGCGGGACTCGAGGGTGGTGAGCTGGGCCCCGCGGCGGTGACGGCCGTTCACCCAGGGGTGCAGGGCGTAGCAGCGGCCGCCGATCACGGCCACCGTGTCGCCGGACCTGTCGGCCACGGGCGGGGCGACGGGAACACCGAGCGACTGGAGGCGGCGGACCGCCCGGTGCTGGCGGGCGATAGTCTCCCGGTCGGCGGTCGGCTCGTCGACGTGCTGCTTGAGGAAATAGGCACCGCGTGTGGTGGCGAGCCGGTAGCCGCGGTTCAGCAGGCCCTGGGTGACGGGTTCGCAGGAGAGGGGTTCGCCGGCGTCCTCGTACCGGCGCAGCAGCGCGGCGAGGGGGGGTGGGCCGATCGGGGGTGGGGCAATAGCAGATGAGCGCGGCACCCTTCAGATGTTAGATCACCCAGCGTGTCGCTGATGTCGCTGCTCGGGACGGTCCGGGGTGTGCACCGTGACGAAGCGGGGTGTGAGGCGCATGCGGACCGGTTCGTCCGCGGTGACACGTGCGGCCCTCGCACGCGGGCCGTCACCCCCGCGGCCCGGGTACCCTTCCGCCCCGCACCCCGTTATGTTTTTCGCGGTCCTGCAAGAGGGCCGCTGGCCTCCGGGCCCGGCATGACTGTTGCCCCCTGTCGAACGGATGACCTGGGGGGTGGTGTCACCGGGTCCGAGGGGTGCCGTCGGAGACGCTGATGAG
>NZ_JASHLT010000071.1:0-27876 GCF_030056615.1 Streptomyces sp. HNM0645
GAGACCTTGTCGACGGTGGCGTCCCACATCACCGGCGCCGGCATGACGGCCTGCTTCTTGGACTTCCTGTCCGTGAAGAGCACGCTGCCGTCGGCCTGCTGCTTGACCTTCAGGCCCTTGGTCTTCAGCGGCAGTGTGTAGGTGTAGCCCTCGGTGGCGGGCTTCTGCTTGATCTCGACGAACTGCTCGAAACCGGTGCGCGTCGCCTCGACGACGACGTCAGCGCCGGGCACGGCGTTCACATACTCCGCGCGTGTACCGTCCAGCTTCGGGGCGGGCAGCCCGCCCTTCCACTGCAGCGTGATCTGCTCATCACCCTCGCCGAGAGTGACCAGATCGACGGCCTTGGACGCCTGGGCAGCCTTCAGGGACGCGGCCGGAGTACCACGCTTGCCCGCCAGCTTCAGGCCACGGGGGTGAGCTTTAGGCTCCACACCATCGGAATGGCTGACCAGGTCCAGGTCCACGTCACGCCAGCCCCCGGCAGTCGTCTCGTCCTGGAACCGGATGGGGCCTGCGGTCAGCTCGGTCGTCAGCGAACCGTCCTTGTTCGCCCAGGTCGTGGACGTCTCCGTACGCTCCGACAGCGCCTCGACCCGCTTCCCCGACAACCGCGCCGCCACACGGGCTGACGGGATGTCCGCTGCCTGGGTGACGGCCGGCTTCTTCGGTGCGGCTGGCGCCTGCGGGCGTGGTGCAGCGGCGGCACTCGCGCCGTCGAGCAGGGTGACGGTCAAGGCCAGGGTGAGGCTGCCCGCTATGTAGCGCATGCTCCCCCCGGACCAGAGCCGTCCCCGCTCCTCCGGCGTGGGTCTGTGAATCGTCATGATTCCTCGGTCTCTTCTTCACACATGGGCACCACCTGTGCAGTGCATGTGTGAAAGTACAGAGATCGAAAAGACTCTAAATCGCGTCAAGCATGCATCTTGCCGACATGGCCGAACGCTGACGGAAGGGCATCTACATCATTTCGTGATGCGATTCCGGAAGCATCCATCCTGCTTGACCCGCACTCCACGCGCTCTCCACCCCTGCTTCACACATGTCAGCGGCGTTGGTGTACTTTCTCGCCAGGTACGGGGAGGGGGTGTCCCAAAATCGCACCTCGTTTGCCCGATTTTGGGGCTCTTGGGGAGGGGTTGGGCTGCGTGAGGCAGCGTCGGATCTGGGTGGCTGCGACCACGGCGGTTGCAGTGACGGTCGGGGTGCTCGCCTTCCAGGGGATGACCGCCCCCACCGAAAGCGGAACCTTGCCCGACAGCAAAGCAGGCCCGGTCAAGCCAGAGGCCCGCACAGCCCGGTTGGCGACGGCTGACGGCGGCCGCTCCGCGTCTCTGACGAAGCGGGACACCGAACTGTTCAGCATGCTCGGTGTGACGTGGACCGATCCGGCTGCGCGTGTCGCCGGCACGGTCGAGGTCCGCACGCGATCGGCGGAGTCGGGGAAGTGGTCCGGCTGGCTGCAGCTCGACGGGGACAGCAGCCCGGGCGAGAGCGGCGCCGCGCGCGGCGGCACCGAGCCCGCGTGGGTCGGCGCATCCAACGGTGTGGAGGTCCGCGTACGGTCGGGTGCGGCGACATCCACTGGACTGCCCGCCGGACTACGGCTGGACATGATCGACTCTGGCAGCGGCAGGGTCACCGGGATCGAGCCTGCCGCGTTCGCCGTCGAGGAGACCATGCAGCCGACGCACTCGCAGACGCCGTCCGGCTTCTTCGAGCCGTCGCAGAGCGCGACGGCGCCCGAGACTCCTCCGAGCAGCGAAACTCCCACCGAGCCTGCTACGAGCGAGCCGCCGGCCGCGTCCGAGTCGCCGGGTGATTCCCCCTCGCCGTCCGAGTCCGCGTCGGCGACGGTGAGTCCCACGCCGGCGGTGAGCGTGCCGCCTGCGCCTCCGTCCACGATGCCGCAGCCGCCGATCACGTCGCGTGCCGGCTGGGGTGCGGATGAGTCGATCAGTCCGGAGGAGCCGGGCTATCTGCCCGGCGGGAAGGTCAAGGCGGTGGTGGTGCACCACACCGCCGAGTCGAACTCCTACACCTGCGAGCAGGCCCCGGCGGTCGTGCGCGGCATCTACGCCTACCACGTCAAGCAGCTGGGCTGGAACGACCTCGGCTACAACTTCCTCGTCGACAAGTGCGGCACGATCTACGAGGGCCGCAAGGGCGGCGTCGACCGGCCCGTGATGGGCGCGCACGCCTACGGCTTCAACTCCGAGACCACCGGCATCTCCGTCCTGGGCACCTACACCGACGCCGCTCCGTCGCAGGCCGCGATGGCTTCCGTAGCCCGGATCGCCGCGTGGAAGCTCGGCCAGTACCGGGGCGACCCGGCCGGCACCACCACGCTCACCGCGGGCGCGGGCGGCCGTAATTACTTCGGCAAGACCTGGGCAAGCGGTGCGCAGCTGTCCTTCCCGACCGTCCACGGCCACCGCGACGGCTACAACACCCAGTGCCCCGGCAACGCCCTCTACACCCAGCTCGGCACGCTCCGCTCCTGGGCCGCCGGGCCCGTCACCGGCCTGGCGATCAAGTCGATCACCGGCGCCGGGGTATCCGGGACGACGTACTACACCAAGGCGTCCGTCACCGTGAACTGGTCGGCAACCACCCCGTCCTCGCTGATCTCCCGGTACGAGCTGCTCGTCGACGGCAAGGCGGCCGCCACGACCGCGGGCACCGCGACCTCCGCCAAGGCCACCCTCGCCGCCGGCTCCCACAAGATCAGCGTCCGGGCGGTCCACCAGTCCGGCAAGACCGCCACCTCCACGGCGGCCACCGTGATCGCGGAGACCACGGCGCCGACGTTCACCACCAAGCCGTCCCTCGCCCTGCGCACCGGCACCGTCAACACCATCGCCGTCCCCCTCACCCTGAAGTGGAAGGCGACCGACAGCGCATCGCTGAAGGAGGTACGCCTGACCGCCCCGGTGGCCAGGACCTACGACCCGACCACCTCCAGTGCCGCCCACACCATGAAGTCCGGCGTGGCGACGGCCTGGAAGATGACCGCCTACGACTGGGCCGGGAACACCGCCGCCGCCTCGGTCACCGGCACCCCGGTCATCCTGCAGGAGACCTCCGCCTCCAGGTCCGGCACGTGGTCCACCAGGTCCTCCGGCAGCTACCTGGGTGGTAAGTCGTACTCCAGCGCGTCCAAGAACGCGAGCCTGACCTGGACCTTCACCGGACGCTCGGCGGCCTGGGTGGTCTCCCGTGCCTCCGGCTCCGGACAGGCGTACGTCTACGTAGACGGTGTCAAGGTGGCGACGGTGGACCTGAAGTCGTCCACCACGAAGTACCGCGACGCGATCTGGACCAAGACCTGGACCACCAGCGCCAAGCACACCATCAAGATCGTTGTCGTCGGCACCAAGGGACGCCCGACCATCACCACCGACGGCCTCGTCTACC
Source organism: Streptomyces sp. HNM0645 (assembly GCF_030056615.1). NCBI lineage: Bacteria > Bacillati > Actinomycetota > Actinomycetes > Kitasatosporales > Streptomycetaceae > Streptomyces > Streptomyces sp. HNM0645. Next base: position 3,418 of record NZ_JASHLT010000071.1, read on the forward strand.
TCAAGTAACCACAGGCCTGCCCGGGCTCGCCGACGTCATTGCGATCGCCCCGGACGGCAAGACCCGGGTCGTCATCCAGTGCAAGCACACGTGCAGCAACGCAACGGTCGGATCGCCTGCCCTTCAGCGGCTCAACGGCACAGCCCGGCAGATCCACGTCGCCGATGTAGTCGCCACCATTACCAACGACTACTACTCCACGCCAGCGAAGGAATTCGCCCGCTCCCAGGGAATCGCACTCATCGGCTCGCGTCATCTGGAAGACCAGGCCACCTGGGGCGTGCCATTGTCCAAGGTTCTTGAAGACCTGTGCTGAACCAAGCCAGGGCGTGACTTCCGTCACTCTACCTCGCGCTGAGAGAGACACGCCGCCCGCCAGCTCGGCGTGGCGGGCGCAGAGGCCAGGCCCCAGGTAATGCGACACGACCTGCGGGGGACACGGTCTGTGTAGCAACAAGGATGAACAGGACCCAGATCCTCCAGGGCCTCAAGGAGCGATTCGGGATGGTATGGCCCAAGTCGTACTGCACGATGTGCCCGTACCCCACCGTCCGAGCATCCGTCGACGCGCACCTCGCTCGCTGCCGCGCCTTCCCCGAGCTGGCCGCCGCGGTACTGCGCCTGGAGTTCAACGCAATGGCCCTGAACTCCCGCTCGACCCTGTACCGCGACGCCTCCCTCAAGCAACTCCTCCACAACGACGGGAACACNGGAGTTCAACGCAATGGCCCTGAACTCCCGCTCGACCCTGTACCGCGACGCCTCCCTCAAGCAACTCCTCCACAACGACGGGAACACCGCAGCCCTGGACGCGTTCGAACGCGAACGCAGCGCCGCCCAGTGGGCGGTGTACGAAGTGCGCCGCGTCTACTTCGCGGGCCGCTCGGACCACTGCCGTGCCCACCACGGAAAGAGCTGCCCACGGCCAGGACCCTGGTGCCGTGAGCCCCTCCGGAAGGGAGGCGATGATGCGCGACACCATCACGAAGAAGGGCTGGCCACCGGTGATCTACACCCGCGCGGACGGTTACCAGTTCACTGCCGATCCGAACGAGCTGGAGAGCTACGAGACAGCCCGGGTGCACGTGCTGCTCACCGAGGTCCGCCGCCTGATCACCGGCACCATCGCCCCGCACGCCGCCCTGGACCCGGAGGACAAGCGGGTGCGTCATATCGTCGCCCAGCTCAACTCCGTCGAGTCCACCCTCGACCTGATCGCCTGATGGAAGGCGGCCCTCATGCGTCGGCGCCGGTATCCCTCGGACACCACCGACCTTGAATGGGCCCTCATCGAGCCCTTGCTGCCGGTGCCGGCCTGTCAGACCCCGCGCGGCGGCCGGCCCGAGGCCCATCCCCGGCGTGAGATCGTCGACGCCCTGCGCTATCTCGTGGACACCGGCTGCAAATGGGCGGCCCTACCGCAGGACTACCCGCCCTTCAAGACGGTCTTCGGGTTCTTCAGCCGCTGGTCCGCCGCAGGGGTCTTCAACCTCATCCGTGACCAGCTGCGGCGCCGGATCCGCCGCAGAATGGGTACGTCACCGAACCCGGTGGCGGCGGTGATCGACTCTCAGTCCGTCAAGGTCGCCGCCACCGTCCCGCAGGCCACGTCGGGGTATGACGCGGGCAAAAAGACGCCGGGCCGGAAGAGACACATAATCGTGGACCTCAAAGGGCTCCCGCTGTTCGTGATGGTCACCCCGGCCGACATGCACGACAGCGTCGCCGCCCGTGAGGCCCTCTTCCGACTCCGGCTCATGCACCCCGAGATCACCATCGTCTGGGCCGATCTGGCCTACGCGGGCACCCTCGTCGACTGGGCCAAAACCTTCCTCCACCTGACGATCAAGACCGTGAGCAGGCCCAAGGGCGCCAAAGGGTTCGTGATCTTGCCGCGCCGGTGGGTGGTGGAGAGATCGCTGGCATGGTTGTTGCACGCACGCCGGAACGTCCGGGACTACGAAACCCGCCCCGAGCACTCTGAAGCGATGCTCACGCTCGCGGCCATCACGCTCATGACCCGTCGGCTCACGAAGCAGCCAGTCTGTCCGACCGCGGCGAAGCCCCGCCCTGCACCGCCGCTGCGAGCGGCCTGACGTCATCAGCCCCAGCGGCCGGTAGGCAGCTCAATCCTCACCGACTTGGAGAAGCGCGAGAAGGAACCCGCCTCCCCGACCTGCTACCACGCCGTCGAAGGTGTGTCTGGTCACCGGCTCCCAGGAGCGTCCGTTCCCCCAGGAGCCGTCGATGTTGGAGAACCACTGGGCTCCCGGTCCCAGAATCGATGCCGCCTTCATCGCGGCCCTCATCGCGTGGGCGCGGTCGCGACGCGCATGCCCCGGGAATACCAGGCTGTCGGCAGAGAGGTTGGTCATCAACTCGACCGCTGTGTCCAGCGGAACCGAGTGCAGAGCCGCCTCGATCTCCTCGACGGTGGTGGGTCCCGTCGCCCCCCTCGCCACATCGTCGGCGCAGTCGGCCTCGGCGGCCTTAGCGAGGTCGTGAACATGGCTCGCAAGGTCAGCTCCGGAGCTCCGGCACCAACTTGAGTACACGCTCTCCTGGCCGGCCAACGATTTGGGAAGCGCTGCGAGCAGAGCTGCATCATCCATGGCTGCATCCTCGCAGGACCAACCCCCGCCGATCACCACACTCAGCGATCTTGAGGTTCAAAGATGGGTTCTCAGGGCGCTGCCCTCGGGGTGGCGCCTCCCGGGTTCTGGCCGGGGGTGGGCGGCTGCTGGTGCTGCGGCCGTTGCGGGGCGGGCTGCTCTCGGGATGCCGACGGAAGATCACTCGCCCCGCGGAGAACCGTTCTCATCCTGGCGGACATCTGACCGATCGCGTCGACGACCTGCGCGAGCCGTTGAGGGTCCAGTGCGGTGAAGGCGGGCGAGGCCAGGGCCGGATCGAGGGTGGCCAGCGTCTCGTTCAGTGCCAGCAGGGTGCGCGCCCCGGGAGCTGCCGCCTCCAGGGTCCTGGTCGTGTTGCGGTCCGGCGCGGCCGCGCCATCTGGCCCAACCCACTCCTGCACCGCTCGGGCCCGGGCGGCCGCGGTTGCGGTCGTGGCGAGGTGGCCTAGTTGGGCGAGCTCGACCAGGCGTGCCTGGTCGGCTTCGGAATCGGGATGGCTGCGGCTGGGGATCACCGCAGCGGCGACGGCCAGGAGTGGCTGTGCGCGGATGACGCTGGCGTAGACCTGGGCGGCGTGTTGCGCGGTGGCCTCCATCCAGTCGTGTTCGTCGGTGCCGGTGAGTCGGGCGGTGAGCAGTTCCAGCACGTCCTCGGCGCGTTCGGCTGCCTCGGGGAGCTCGGGGCCGCAGGCGGCGAGCCGGTTCCAGTCAGTGATGAGGACTTCGTCCGGTGCGTTGTCGTACGGGATGAGCAGGTCGGCCTGGTTGTAGGCGGCGCTGATGCCCCAGGCCTGGTCGCGGATCTCCTCGGTCGCGCGCCTGGAGATCTTGGTGCGCTCACTTACTTCTGTGAGCACGTCTTGGTCGGGCAGGACATCGGCGTCGGAGGTGATCAGGATTCCCCAGGCCCGGCCGGCCTGTTGCGCGCTGTCCAGGGACAGCGGGTGGTGGTCGCTCGGCATTCTGCGGATGAGCCACTCGGCCTGGGCGTGGACGAGGGCCTGGGCCTGGGCCCGCTCTGCGTCCTGCCCGTCCAGGAGCCCGTTGACCTGTACGTCGAAGCGGGCAGATTCGAGGAGCTGCCCTGGAGCGATCGTGCCGTCGGGGTGCTCGATGGTCTGGCGGGTGCGGGAGTGGTCCTCGGTGAACCACGCGATGGCGCTTTGGACGTTGTCCCCCGGGGGTCGGGCGGCGTCACCGCCCGACCCCCGGGCATGGGGCTCGTCAGCAGCCATGGGGCGCTCCGCTGGTTGCGGCGGTCGGTGTCACGCGACGTTCGCCCGCTGCGTGTTGTAGGGGGTGGGCTCCGGGACGGACTGCTCGTGGTAGCGCAGTGCCTCGCGGGTGGCCTGCTGGAACTGTTCGCGGCTCTGGTCGATGAGGGTGCGTGGGTCGAGCGTCTCGCGCGCGGCTGCCTCGACTGCGGTGCTGGCGTCGCGTGCGGTGCGGCGGACCGTCATGGTGACGAGGTGGCCGGCCCCCTGGTCGGCGGGGGCGACCTTCAATGTGCGCGCGGCAAGCCCGATGTTGTCGAGCTCCTGGAAGTCCAGCGGTGGGGCTCCGTCGTATCGGGCCAGTTGCTGGGCCTGGTTGTTCAGCAGCCAGCGGTCCTGGACGGCATCCGGCGGCAGTGACTGGATGGCCTTGTAGAGGTAGCGGTGCTCGGGTTGGGTGAAGTCCTGTTCGGCGAGGGAGCGGGTGGGGCCGTCCTGGTGCAGCTGGCTTGGATTTTGCATGAGCGAGATCAGGACTCGGCGTTCGGTGGGCAGGGAGGTGTAGCTCGGTTGCCCTTCGCTCTGCTCGGGTGCGGGCTTTGCGGTCTGGTCCGGTGTGCTGTATCCGGCGAGGGTGCGAGGCGCGTTGTCGAGACGTTCGGCGAGTTGGTCCAGGGCGTACTCGGTAGTGCTGAGCTCGAGGCCGACCTGGCCCAGGGAGGCGTCGGACAGTCCGTAGTCACGGACGCGGCCTGCCAGGTCCTCGACGGCGGCGGGAATGCTCGGTTCGAGGATGAAGGTGACCGCGTACCGGGCGGCGTTGTCGGGGTTCGGGCTGAAGTCCGGAGCGCCTGGATCTGGGCGGAAGTCCGGGGAGCTCGCGTAGGCCAGCCAGGCGCCGATGTTGTGGTTGACGTTGGCGTCCAGGCGGGCCTGGGCTGCAGGGTCGCCGGTGGAGCGGTGGTGGTCGTTGTAGGTCAGACGTGTGGTGATGTGCTGGATCATCGCCGCGGCACGCTGTTGCGGTGTGAGGTTGGGATCGGAGGCCGCCGGCAGCGCGATGGCGGGGTCCGGGCCCGTGACGAGGGCGTCCCAGATCTCGGCGGTCGCGGGGTCACCGAAGTCCTGGGGCTGGAGCCAGTAGGGCGATGCGTCGGGGCTCTGTGGGGAGTACCGGAACTGCTGGGCTCGTGTCGCGTCGTTGAGGACCGCCCCGATGACCGCCAGTTCCCGAGAGCGCGCATCATTGTCGTAGCCCCGTGGGCGGGCCAGTTCGAATGGGACGTTCTCGGTGGTGGAGGGGTGCTGGGCTGCACGCGCAGTGACGTAGGCGTCATGGCGGGCGTGCTCGGGGTTGGCCGGCCAGGTAGGCTGTGCCATCTGGCGGAAGGTGCCGTGGAGGCCTGCCCAGAACTCCGAGTGGGTGTAGTACGCCTGGTTGACTGCCCACTGCGCGTTGGCGTCGCCCGCCTCGGCGCGCTGCTGGTAGAGGGTCATCATCCGGGCGGTGAGAGCGTCGGCAGCGACCTGTGCCCGATCGGCGCCCGGGTAGGCCTGTAGCCGCTGCTCGATGTCGGCGAGCCCGTCGGGCACCAGTGCCTCGTAGGCGTCGCCGAGCCAGGTCGTCTGGAAGTGGTCTGGCCTGAGCCAGTACTGAGGCCCGCCGCTGCGGTTCCAGTCGACGAGTTGGCGCGCCGCGGAGCCATCGCGCAGCAGGCTGCTGAGGACGTTGAGCTCGTGCTGCGGCGCCCCGTACTGTGCGTTGTTCACGCCGCCCCCGCCTCGAGCTGGGCGGGCGGGATCTCGCCGAGCTCGGCGTCCGCTTCGGGAGGTGCGCCGGCTGCCGCGATCGCGGCCCGGTAGCGCTCGGCGTGGAGGTCGAGTTGCGCGGATGCGGCTTCGTCGAGCGCCACCCAGCCCTCTTCGTTGCGCCGCCACCACCGGCCCATGTAGCGCACCGGGCTGCCCTCGAACTGGCCCAGCACATCGGCCTTCTCATCGGCAATGAGCTGCTCCATGGCGGCAGGCGGCATCGGCGCGTTCAAGACCCTCTGCTGTGCCGAGTCCTTGAGGAGCTCCATGCGTTCGGCCCAGGTGACTGTGGGGCTGCCGGACTCGGCCATGGTCGGCTCCGTTCGGATGAGGACGGTGGACTCCAGGCAGACTGCGTCGTGATCCACCGGCCAACAAGCCGAATCCGGGGTGCGGTCCAAGGGGTGAGTGCGCTGGGCGCGGATTCTTCTTCGTGCGTCCCACCCTGCGGGAATCAGGCTCGCGAGTGGCCTTCGGCAGGTCGTCGGTGGGAACCCATCGCGAGCGGGTGGGCGTAGGCGCCTTGACCGTCGGCGCGAAATGTGTGCTTAACTGGATCTCGAGACCAGCCATCTCCAGAGCCCATCCGACGAGTTGGGCATGTGTAATTCTGCGCCCTTACAGGCGCAGGTATGGCTGGTCTCTCTTTTTGTTCCGGGCCTCTCCCCCGGCCGGAGCGACGCGCCGGTTGCCTCAGAACAGCGTGGTCATGCCGAGCTTCCGGGCGATCGCCAGCTGCGTTGGATTGGCAACGGGCAACAACCCGTTGGGCCTTCTCCTCCCGCGCGTATGGCCATGAGACTTGGCTCATGACTCCCGCCGGCGTATGCGTCCAGCCCTCCCCTGCCCTGATCCGGTCCGTCATCACCAGCTACGGCGACGGCCATCAAGACGCCCCTCCGGGTGACGCTCTCCGGGTCGATGCCCGCTCTCTGCGCAACCCTCCGGAGGATCCCACCGTCCGGGCCAGGATGCTGCGCGCCAACGGCCTCGACCCCGATGTGCGCGCCTATGTGCTGGCCACCCCGGGTGCCGACCGGCTCATCGAGCGCAGCCTCAGCCGCGCCATGACACTCCTGGCTCTGCCCGACCACCTCCGGGTCGACATCCATGTCCTGTGTGCGGGCGGTCTCTAGCCACGAGGAACTGTTGCTGCGATTTCAGTGACTGTGAGTGGCTGTATGTTCACTCGTCGATGATCGATGAACTTGAGGTGCAAGCCGGGCCGTTGGCGCGATGGCAGGTGCATTGGTGTGACCCGCGGCGGGAGGTGTCGTGGTACGCGGCCGATCCGGTGCTGGCGGGCCTGCCGACGCTGGCGGAGTGGGCGCACGCGCACGGTACGCAGCCGGGACAGCCGGTGCTGCTGCGGGCCGATGGGTGGTCGGTCCCGGAGGTCAACGGGTTCTTCGCCTCGGCGCGGATGCGTAACGCGAGGGCAGGCACACGAAGAAAGTACGCCTTCGCGGTAGCCGTCTGGCTGGGGTTCCTTGATGCGGTGGGCCGGGCCTGGCACGACGCCGACGAAGAGGACGTCGCCGGGTTCAAGTTCTGGCGGATGACCGCCGAGGCCAACGTCCGGCGCGTGGCCGGCGGGACGGTGCTGGACGACCTGGTCGCGATCAGCGCGTTCTACCGCTGGGCCGAGTTCCGGTTCGGAGTGAGCGATCCGGTGGCCCGGCGGCAGGTTCCCGGCTCTGACCCGGGCTCGGTGACGGAGTCGTTCGAGGCCGGCCCGCATCTCGTACGCAGCAAGGACGTGAAATGGCTGGACCCGGCGGGCTACGCCCGCTGGGTCGACGTCGGGTTGCGCGGACTGAACCTGCACGGTCGGGAGATCGACGGGTGGCGGGGGCGCAACAGCCAGCGCGATTGCGCGTTCGTCGACGGCCTCTACGGCACCGGGCTGCGGCTGAGTGAGTGGGCCAGCGTCCTGCGCTTGGAGCTGCCCGCCGACGACGAGACCCGCACCTACTACACCTGCCGGCTGGCAGAGGCATGCGCCAAGGGGGGACGCGGGCGCCGCTTCTGGATGCCGCGCAGCGTCCTGGTCGACGTCCTGGCCTACGAGGAAGGCGAACGCGCCGCAGCGGTCCGCCGGGCTCAGCGCGCCTGCCGCTACGAGCGGCTGCCGGGGCTGTTGCTGGTCGAACGCAGGACCCGCAACCGCCGCCTGGAGATGCGCGACACAGGCGGCCGGCGGATGACCGCGTCGATGGACTCGCTCGACCCCCGCGCCCGCCAGAAGCTGTTCCGCCGGACCACAGCCGGACTGGAACCGCTGGCGGTCTGGCTGAACGAGGACGGCCTGCCGCGCGCGGCGCACGGCTGGCAGCACACCTTCGACACCTGCAACGAGCGGGTCGCCCGCGCCGGGCTCACCTCGTTCGAGGCGAACGCGCACATGATGCGGCACTCCTTCGCGCTGCGCTGGTACTCGGTCGGCCGACTGCTCTACGAACGGCAGGTCGCGCACCTGAACGCTGAGGAGGTACGCGACTTCCGTGCCCAGTTCGGCGACACCTGGTATCTGGTCAAGACGCTGCTGGGGCACGCCAACGTGACGACCACCATGGATACCTACCTGAACCCTCGGGAATTGCATCTGATGGGCGAGAAACCACAGGTCGCGAGGTCAGGACGACGTCCAGCGAGGACTCCATCCTCCTGCAGCTTGGCGGCCTGAACTGGGAGTTTGGCGATCAGATCCCATCTGATGCAGGATTTGCCCTCCGGAAGGGAGGGTTGAAGTGGGTCTTCAGCGACGTGCCGACCTGGCTGGGGCGGCTCATCTGGAGCTGGTCTCCGGGGTGGTCCAACTGCGTCCGCAGGACGCGATGGTCGAGGCGATGCTGCGGGGCTGGCGGGCCCAGCAGGCCGCCCGCGGGCTCCGCGAGGACACGGTCACCGCCCGGGAACGGCTCATACGCCGGTTTCTGGAGCACACCAACGAATACCCGTGGTCCTGGACGCCTAGCCACGTGGACGAGTGGTCGCTATGGCTGACCAGCGAGAAGCACCTCGCGCCGTCCACGATCCGCAGCTACCAGGGCAGCCTGCGCCTGTTCAGCGAGTTCCTGATCGACGGCCGTTACGGCTGGGCGGTGGCCTGCGAGGACGCCTTCGGCACCCACCCGGTGGCCATCTGTCACGAGTGGAACACCATCGCCCACCTCAACGAGTACGAGGGCCGTCCCGAGGCGAGGCCGTTCACCCGCGAAGAGATCCAGCGCTTCCTCGACTACGCCGACGACCAGGTCGAACGGGCGGTCCGGGCCAAGCGTAAGGGAGCCCTCGCCGCCTACCGCGACGCCACCCTCTTCAAGGTCATCTACGGGTGGGGGCTTCGCCGGACAGAGACGTCGAAGCTGGATGTGGTCAACTTCGGACGGAATGCGAAGGCTCCGCAGTTCGGCCGGTACGGCACGCTCAACGTCCGCTACGGCAAGGCGAAGAAGGGCCAGCCGCCGCGGCGCCGCAACGTGCTGTCGGTGATGGACTGGGCGGTGGAGGCGGTCGCCGACTACGTGGAGAACGTCCGTCCCCGGTTCGGCTGCGAGGACCACCCCGCGTTGTGGGTGACCGAGCGCGGCGGCCGCATCAAGCCGGCGGAGATCAACGCCCGGTTCGTCGCCTACCGCGACGCCCTGAAGCTCCCGAAGGAGCTGACCGTCCACTCCGCTCGCCACGCCTACGTCACCCACCTCACGGAGGACGGGGTCGACCGGAGATTTCTCCAGCAGCAAGTCGGTCACGAGAATGACAGCTCCACCGCCATCTACACCCACGTCAGCGACGACTTCATGAACGCCATGCTCCACAAGGCTCTTGCGCCCGCGCTCGCCCCGACCTCCCCGGACAAGGACCGCTGATGGCCGCCAAGCTCGACTACCAATGGCACCTGCGCAAGGTCATGGCCGACCGCGGGCTCTTCTCCACCACCGACCTCATCCCGCTGCTGGACGAACGCGGCATCACCCTGTCCTCCAGCCAGGTCTACCGGCTCGTCGTTGAGCGCCCCGAGCGGCTCAGCCTGAAGATCCTCATGGCCCTGCTCGACATCCTCGCCTGCACCATGGACGACCTCATCGAGCCCGTGGCCGCAGCAGGAGCTGGCTCAACCACCCGGACGGAGAAGGCCGTTGGCGCCGAGAGCAGTGTCGGTGACCTGCGTCCCAAGCGAGCCCGCATCCGCGGTGTCGAGCGGCCGTGACCACACCCGGGCACCCCGAGCGGGCCGTCTGCGATCCGATCGGGCTGATCGTGGACCTGGTCGCGGCCGTCGAACACCGCCTGGAGCCCGACCGGATCCGCGCCGTGGTCACCGGCGTCGCGGGCGGCCGCGCGAAGTCACGCCGCCTCGCCGCGCATCTGGCCGAGCATCCCAGCGTGCTGAGCGACGGACGCTCTCCGGCGCCCAGGGCCGCTGGTGACCTGCTCATCGCCCTGCGCGAGGCCGGAGCCCAGACGGTCTCTGCGCCGTGTTGCGCCGTGTTGCGCCGAGTGCGGCAGACGACTGCGAACCCTCCAGCGCCGCGGCCAGGACTGGTACTGCGGGCACTGCGGACCGCAACCCGAGCCGTGTGCTGCCTGCGGAAACACCCGTCGGGTCGCTACGCGGGACCGGGCCGGGCGGCCGCGATGCGCCAAGTGCCCGGACTCCGACGGCCACGATCCCATCGCGGTGATCAGCGCCCTGATCGCCGAACTGGATCCGCAGGCAGGGCGGGAAATGATCGCCGACGCGGTTCGCCGGTCGGCACCCCGCCCCTCCTACCAGCAGAAGTTCGCCTGGGCCCTGGAAGCCAACCCCGCCCTGCTGACCGGGGACCCCACCGGGCACCTCACCGCGCGATCCTCCGATTGATCGACCTGCTGCACGAGGCCGGCGTCGCCGGGATCGTGCGGCCGTCCTGCCCCGGCTGCCACAGAGTCGTACGCATCGACAAGCCCCTGGATGGACAGCGGGTCTGCCGCACCTGCATCGCCCACTCCCGCATCGAGGAGTGCTCGGGATGCGGAGCCCGCCGAGAGCCGGCCACCCGCGACGGCCATGGCCGGCCGCTGTGTCCGAACTGCCTGGTCAACGACCCGGCGAACCTGGAAACCTGCATCAACTGCGGCCGCCGGAAGGTCGTGAACACCCGCACGCCTGACGGTCCGCTCTGCTCCAGCTGCCCCTCCCTGCCCACCACGAGGTGCAGCATCTGCGGCGGGGAGAAGCCCTGCGGCACCTCCCGGACCACGGGGCGACCGTGGTGCCCGGACTGCCAGCGCCGCTCGGCACCGTGCTCGGTCTACGGAGGTGTCGCGGCGGTCGTCTCCGGCACCTCGACCAGCCCTTTTGCGCAGGGTGCACCGCCCCTGAGGTCTGGCACACCTGTCCCACCTGCAGCGATCCCGACTACCCGCACCCCGGCCAGTGCGCGCGCTGTCTTATCAACCGGCGCCTGGACGAGCTGTTGGGCGCCCCGTCCGATGCCCTCCACCCGGGCCTCGAAGCCCTCCGGCACAACATCGCCACCACCGAGCACCCCATCACCGCCAGGCGGTGGCTGAACAAGCCGTCCGTCTCCGGTCCTGTCCGACCTCGCGTCCGGCCGGCGAGCCCTGACCCACGAGGCCCTCGACGAACTGCCCGACAGCCCGCCCCTCGCCCACCTCCGCCAGGTCCTCGTCGGCGTCGGTGCCCTGCCCGAGCGGGACGAGTACATGGTCCGCCTCGAATGCTTCTTCACCGGCCTCCTCGCATCCCAAGAGGACCCCGACCAGCGCAAAGTTCTGCACCGGTACACGATCTGGCACCTTCTCCGGCGGCTTCGTCAACGTAACAACGGCCGCCCTCTTACCCCGCAGCAGTTCATATCCGCGCGTCAACGCACCCACGCGGCCGTCGCTTTCCTGAACTGGCTGGTGGCCCACGACCTCACCCTGGAGACCTGTCGGCAGGCCGACCTCGACCGGTGGCTCACCGACGACTTGGCCGCCTACCGCCGGACGGCCGGGCACTTCATCCGCTGGGCCCGCACCAACAAGCTCGCCACGGTCCACGTCCCCGCCGTCCGCTGGAACGGCCCCACTCAGCCACTCGACGACGAACATCGCTGGAACGTCGCACGCCGGCTCCTGCACGACGACACCCTCAAGCCCGAGGACCGCCTCGCCGGGCTGCTTCTCCTCCTCTATGCCCAAGGGCCTTCGGCGATCCACCGGTTGACCACCGAGGACGTCGAGGTCGGCGCTCGGGAAGTACGTCTCCACCTCGGCAATGCACCCGTTCAGCTGCCCGAGCCCGTCGCCCAGCTGGCCCGCGCTGTCGCCGCGAACCGCAAGGGACACGCGACCTTCGGCGAGCCCTGGCGCCGTCTCCATGGCTCTTCCCCGGCGGCCAGCCCGGACGGCCGATCAGCACCACACAGCTGACGCAACGTCTGAACAACCTGGGCATCCGCCCCAACCAGGCCCGCAGCACCGCTCTCTTCCAGCTCGCCACCGAGATCCCCGCCGCGATCCTCGCCCGCACCCTGGGCATCCACACCGACGTCGCCGTCGCCTGGCAGCGACTCTCCGCCGGTGACTGGACGAACTACGCCGCCGAGATCAGCCAACGAGCCCCCCGATCGCACCAGCAAGGAAGAGACGTAGGTGACCCCCGATGATCAGCGCAGCACGAGAAGCAGCAGTACTGCAGTCCATCCGTAGTGGCGGCATCATCGGGTCGGCATCACCGGTGGATTGCCCAGCTCTTCGATGAGACGCCGGTACGTTTCGAAAGCTGGCTTAGGGGTGTAGTCGTCGCGCAGGAGCCCGAAGCGGTGAAAGAGCCCCTCTCCGGCGCTGTCGGCGTCTCGCAGGGCGAAGAACGAGTATCCGTCGATGTTCAGGTCGGCGGCGAGGGCGGCCACGGTCCGCACTACGGCTTCGAGGACCGCGGCCTGTTGCTGCTCGCTGCGGCCGGGGCCGGTGGGCCAGCCGTTCTCACAGATACGGATCGCGACGCTGTCAGGGATGCCGGCCTTCGGCAGATCGGTTCGCCGGAACGCGGTGAGGACCGCGGTGACCGCTTCCGCCAACTGCTCGGCGGCGATGGGACGGAACACGTCCGGGAAGAAGTCCAGGCCGACGTAGTCCAGGCTCTGCCGGAAGCGGTCGTCGGCCAAGGCGCCGAGCTCGGACCAGAAGGTGTCCGCCGGATTGAAGGTCGGCACGGCGTTGAAGCCGACCGCCAGGCTGTGACCCAGGGCCCGGGCCTCCTGTTTGGCCGCGACAACCCCCTCGACGAGCGCGTTCAGGACATTGGGGATGCTGCCGTCGACCACGGGCAGGTCGGCGTTGGGCTCTTCGCAGATCTGGACGGATGCCAGGTGCGGTCCACCGGTGCGGACGGCCTCGCGGACGAACTCCAGCCACCCCTCCAACTCGCCGGACGGCTCACGGAACTGCAGCACGAGGTCGAGCTTGCGGCCCCGCTGGAGATACGCCTCGGGGTCGGCGGGCGTGGGCGGTTCCAGCGGCGTCACGGTGGTGGCGAACGACTGGTACGCGCGCACCAACAGGGTGGCTGTGTCGCCTTGGAGCGCGTCAAGCGCCTCGGTGATGCGGTCCGGCAGGTCCGAGCGGACCGGGCGGACGATGCCCTGGTCGTCCCCCAAGATCCCACCCGGATAGATGCCAAAGTGCAAGGTCATGGTCCCACCCCGAAAATCTTGGTGTCACTACAATTTTATGGTGACACTATCATCTGGGTATGGGCCTTCGAGAGACCAAGAAGCAGCAGACCCGCACGGCGATCGCTGACGCGGCCCTGCCTCTCTTCCTGAAGCACGGCTTCGACCAGGTCACGGTCGCCGAGGTGGCAAGGCACGCAGGCGTCTCCACCAACACCGTGTTCAACTACTTCCCCACCAAGGAAGAGCTCTTCTTCGACCGCCAGGCAGAGGTAGAGGGCCATCTCGCCACACTGGTACGCAACCGTGCACCCGGCACCTGCCCAGTGGAGACCATCCGCAACGACCTGCTGACCGCCCTGCGGCACGACGACCCCACACTCGGGCTCCACCCCGACGCGCCCCGGTTCTGGCAGGTCATCCACGACAGCGCCGCACTGCGCGCACGTGAACGCGAGATCAGCGAATACGCCGAGGACGCGCTGACGACCGCCCTGGCCGAACATCCGCCGAACACCGCCAACGGACCGGATCCGGCCGACTACTCGATGCCCGCACTCCTCGCAGGCTCCATCGCCGGCACACACCGGGCAGCCCTACGCGAACTACAACGACGCATCCTGTCCGGCGAATCACCCACAGACGCCCGTGACATTGTCGCCACCGCGGCATTCCAGGCATTCAACCTGCTCTGCTCCGGACTCCACGCAGATGCCGAGCAGACGTCGCAGGAGCTACGGCTCCCCCAGTAACCCCGCAGCCCAGCCGAGGCATTCAGACAGTTCCAATACCCGACGTCACCATTAGGAAACTACGTCTCCGGCTTCCCCGACGACCTCGCCTTCGAAGACTGGCTGGCCCGGCTGGACACTCTCGCCGACGCGCACCAGCGCCTACGTGAAGGCGAGCAGGTCAGCGGCCCAGCAGCCGAGACCTACCGGCACCGCGTCCAAGCCGCCACTCGCTTCGCCGGCCGAGTCCTGCGCACCAAGCGGCACGCCACCACCATGCTCGCCAACCCCGACCTCCAGATCTTCCCCGGCAAGGGCATGACCTGCGTCCTGGACCCCAAGCGAGCAGCCTGCCGCCTGCGCAGCGAGGAGGACAGCACTCGCCGCACACCCGACCTCGACGACTGCCGCCCGAACTGCGTCAACATCGCACGCACCGACCGCGACATCGAACAAGTCCTCGTCCAGATCGAGCGGCTACGGCCGCTCGTCGACGACCCGCTGGCCCCCGCGTTCCGACACGCCCGCGAACAGCACGAGCTCGACCGCCTGGAGCGCATCGTCACCGCCCACGACCGCACCGGAGAACCCCACGATGGCCACTGACCGCGACGCCGAACGCGACGCCATCACAGCAGCGATCCAGCGGCTGCTCGACGGACGTCCAACCCGGTCCACCGGGGCGCTCACCACGCTGCAACTCGCCGCCGAGGCAGGCGTCAAGCGCTGGGTCCTCACCCACAAGCACGTCGACCTGAAAGAAGAATTCGCCCGCCGAAAGTCCGAGGCGAACGGCATCCCGCCCGCGTTCCAACACCTGCACGCCCGCGCCATCGACGCCGAAGCCGCCGCCCAGGCCCTGCGGGAGGACAACGACCGGCTTCGCGAGCGCGTCGCCGTCTATGCCCAGGTCATCCACGAACTCCGGACCGAGCTGGACAGGCGCACCGACAGCACCACCCACCGCAGCCCCGTCCGGAGCCTGCCTACCAGCATCATCTGACGTGCCTCGGCCGGTGCCGGTGCCGGTCTCCCGACCCTGTTGTCACGCGGGAACGGTCACGCAATTGGGCTCTGTCGCTGATCTTGTGACGCTGCGTCGGCTTGACGGCCCTGGTGGTGCTGGCCGAGGTGGTCGGATACCTCTCGCTGGACGGCGGGCTGATCGCCCTGCAAGCCATGCATCAGCCGCTCGCCTAGGTCAGCGTGCCCGGGCGAGGTCCAGCAGGTGGTGCATGACCGCCACCGGCAGTGCCGGATTGCCTGCGGCAGCGGCGGCATGTGCCGGCAGGGTGAGCCGCCGGAGCAGTTCGTCGGCGGGCAGCCTGGGGTCGCGCACCGCCCAGCCACCCACCTCAGGGTCGTCGGCCAGCCGCAGCACCAGCTCCGGCCCGGCCTCCGGGTCGTCCAACGCGGCGTGCCGCAGCCGCGGGTTGGGGTCGTCGGCGAACCGCGCCAACCCGGGCCGGGCGAAGTTGCGGTGGTTGCGGTACCCCGACCAGTACCGGTCCTGCACCGTGGCGTACAGCTCCACCAGCAGCTCGTGCGGCGCGTCCTCGCACGATTCGGCCAATGTGCGCCGCACCCACTCGTCCTCGTCCGCGGCCAGCAGGGCTACCACGCCCGGCGTCAGGTGCGGCTGAGCCGCGAGCACCCGCCGCAGCCCGACGTGCGCCGACCGCGCGATCCGGCGGGCCGCCTCCGGGTCGGTCGCCTGCCGTGCGATCCAGGGCGGCGGCGACCAGAAGTGCTGCCACACCGTGCAAGGGATGGCCGTGCGCTGTTCCTCCGTCAGCTCCTCCCGCATTGATACCGCGAGCCGGACGTCGTTCTCGGGATCCTCCGCCAGTCGCAGGGCCAGGACGGTCGGTACCTCGGGATCAGCAGCGGCCTTCATCCGCACCGCCGGATCCGGGTGCGTCACCCGCTGCTCCGCCATCAGCACGGGCTGCGGCTCCTGCACCGCGACGGGCGGTTTCTCACTCTCGCCGACGATCCGCCGGATCTTCGGTTCCAGGTCCTGCGCCAGGATCTCCAGCACCCCGGCAGGGATACGGCGCTTGTACTCGAAGAGCATCACCGCGTACACGAACCGGACCCGTGGTTCCGGATCCCGCGCGAGCCGGGCCAGCACGTCGACGTCCGCCGTCGCGTTCTCCGTCACGTCCAGCCGGTGCTGGATCTGCGGCGAAGCCACCAGCAGCTCCGTCGCTGCGGCATCCAAGGTCCTGTGCTTGAGCCAGAAGCTCGGCATCGGCAGCTCGTCGAACTCCAGCAGCCGGGCCAGGATCTCCACCGGCAGCACCTGATTGCCCGCCAGCCCCTGGAGCCAGCCGTCCACCACATCGCCATCCGCAGTTGCCCGCTCCAGCGCCCCACCCAGTCCGTCCATCCCGCCATTCTCGCTGCCCCGACGCCGTGGGTTCGCCGCTGGCCGGCGCCACCAGGCCCGCCCAGCACGGGCGCACGCCCGGCCATGACCGAAGCAACAGCTCGCAATAGGCGAGAGAAGTGGGGGCCGGCACCGAGGTGTTGACCGGACTACCGCACGACACGCCGGAGATGAGCGCATCCCCCGCATGGCCTAGTCGGTAGACGTTGCGCATCCGAACGACGAAGGAGCGCAACGAAGTTGGACGCAGCATCTCGTGACATCCAGTTGATCCGCTTGCCGAGATGGGGGCGTGTAGCCGTGGGAGCGGGGGCGGTGCCCTGGCTGGTCTTCGACGAGGAGGGAAGAGCGGTGGAGCCGATTCGCAGGTTCCTGATCGACTTCGTCGCTCGGGACAACCGGCCGGGCAGCGTCCGCAGCTACGCCTTCGATCTCCTGCGCTGGTGGCGATGGCTTCGCGTGGTCCAGGTCGAATGGGACTGGGCCACGTCCGCCGAGGTGCGCGACTTCGTGCTGTGGCTGCGGGTCACGACGAAACCTCGGACGTCGGCGCGGACACACTCGGCGGCGACCGCGGGGACGACCAACACGATCACCAAGAAGCCGTACCTGGACGACCTCTACAAGCCGCGCACGATCCGGCACAGCAACGCCGTACTCCGCAGCTCTTACGAGTTCTGGATCGAGTCGGGCAGCGGCCCGCTGGTCAACCCGGTACCGCTGGCCCGGAGCGCGAGGCGCCGCCCGCATGCCCATCACAACCCGCTGGATCCCTGCGGCGGCGAGGGCCGACTGCGCTACAACCCCAAGGTCCCGCGCCGGCGCCCTCGGCAGATGTCGGACGAGCGGTGGAACGAGCTGTTCGCGGCCCTGCGGTCCAACCGGGATCGGGCGATCCTCGCGCTCGGCATCAGCAACGCCGCACGGGCCTCCGAGCTCCTGGGGGTCCGCGGCGTCGACGTCGACTGGGGCGACCAGCTGGTACGCGTCGAGCGCAAGGGCTCCCAGGCCGAGCAGTGGCTTCCCTCCAGCCCTGAGTCGTTCATCTGGCTGCGGCTCTACCAGAGCGAGGGCCCGCCGCTGGACCCGCAGGCTCCGCTGTGGTGGACACTCCGGCGTCGTGACCACGGCGCCGGGCTGGCCTACCAGCCGATGAACTACGAGGCCCTGCGCGCGGTGTTCCGCCGGACCAACGCCCTGCTGGGCACGAACTGGTCGATGCACGACCTGCGGCACACCGCCGCGCTGCGGATGTCCCGGGACAAGCGGCTGTCGCTGCGAGACGTGCAGACCATCCTTGGTCACGCCAACCTGAGCACCACCGCCGACGTGTATCTCGTCGAGGAAGAAGAGCAGGTCATCGCCCGGGTTCAGGAGTACCTCGCCGACCGTGAGGAACGCGCGAAGCACCCCGTGCCGACCGGCGTCGCGACCGGTTACGAGGCAAGCGACCTGGCCGTGCTGTTCGGAGGTGGCCAGGCGTGACGCTACAGGGAGGCCGCCGAGCCAACTCCGTCCGCCGGGCCGGAACCGGCCCCGCGCCGACGAAGCCGTTGTTCATCGAGCACGACCTCAAAGCGAACAAGGAACGCGTCGGCCCGCACGACCACCTCACCCGAGACGAGGTCCTGGCCCTGCTGCCGACCTCGCCGCTCTGGCCGCAGAGAACGTACAGCCGCGGCATGTGGCCCGGAACTGTCCGGCTCGCGGGGGCTGCCAAGATCCTCGACTGGTTGCTGACCTTCCCTGAAGATGGGTGGCAGGGGCGGTGGCTTGCGGCCGGGGCGGACCGGGGCAAAGAGCTGATCCTGGCTCTGAACGAGGACGATCCGCGCGGCGAGGAGTCCAGGCGCAACGAGCTCATGATGGGCCTCAACAGCCTATTGATCAGCCGGGTGGTTCTCCCGCGCTACGTCTTCCTGCGCGGCTACAAGGCGATGCGGCTCTTCAAGGACGTGCAGCAGATGTTCCCCGCTGGCCAGCTGGAGCGAATGCGCGACTTCGGCGCCGAGATCGGCATGATGCCCCGGCACATCGACGAGGGCCTGCGGGTCATCTCCTCGATCATTCTGCACACCGGCCGGGACCTCGCTCAGCTCACCGCCGAGGACGTCTTCTACCTGCGGGCCGTCGGGCGGCGGGAGACCGGTGACGCATACGTGGGTACCCACAGCGCCTGGGATCTGCTGCGGGGCGCCGGCGTCATCGACTCGAAGGACACCCTCAAGGACGCGCTGCGGCACGGGCAGAGGCCCACCGCCGAGCTGGTCGACGCCTACAACATCCAGTCCACGCAGGTCCGCAACCTGCTCGTCCGCTACCTCGAAGAACGCCGCCCCGGGATCGACTACGGCACCTTCCGGGGACTGGTACGCGAACTGGCCGGCGTGTTCTGGGCGGACATCGAGGCACACCACCCCGGCATCGACACCCTCCGGCTGCCCGACGATGTCGTCGACGGCTGGAAACAACGCCTGGTCACCTACGTCAACAAGAGCGGAGAGGTCAAAGAGCGCCGTTCGCGCATCGACGTCATGATGCGGGTGCGCGGCTTCTACCTCGACATTCAGGAGTGGGCGCACGACGACCCGTTCTGGGTCCCATGGGCAGTGCCAAGCCCGATCACCCGGGGCGACGGCGCCGGGAACCACAAGATTTACAAGCAGACCACCTCCCGGATGCACCAGCGAGTCCGCGAGCGGCTGCCTCATCTTCCCGTGCTGCTGGAGACAGCCGAGCGAGTGCACCGAGAGTCCGTCGCTCTACTGGAGGCCGCCCGCGCCACACCGTTCAACGAGACCTTCGAGCACGGTGAGGCGCGCTACCTGCGGGTCCTCCCCAGGGTGAACCAGGTGCCCAGCCGCCTCGATCACGGCTCACGGCACGTCTTCATCAAGGAGGTCGGCAGCACCGGACGAAGGATCAACCAGAGCCTCGTGGAGGATGACGCCTTCTGGGCCTGGGCGATCATCGAGACGCTGCGGCACACCGGAGTTCGCGCCGAAGAACTGACCGAGCTCACCCACCTCGCGCTGGTCTCCTACAAACTGCCCGACACCAACGAAGTCGTCCCGCTCCTCCAGATCGTCCCATCCAAGAGCAACGAGGGACGCCTACTGCTGGTCAGCCCCGAACTGGCCAGCGTTCTGGCCACGATCATCAAGCGCCTGCGCGACGCCAATGGCGGGAAGGTCCCGCTGGTCTCCCGCTACGACTCACACGAGCGCGTCACGGGCCCCCGGCTGCCGCACCTGTTCCAGCGCCGCCCCTACTGGCAGCCGCAGGTCATGAGCGAGGCCGCCATCAAGCGCGCCCTGGACCGGACCCTGGAGGCCACCGGACTCCACGACCAGGCCGGCGAGCCACTGCGCTACACACCGCACGACTTCCGAAGGATGTTCGCGACCGAGGCCGTCACCGGCGGACTTCCCGTCCACATCGCAGCCCGCATCCTCGGTCACAAAACACTGACCACCACCCAGGCATACCTCGCCGTCTTCCAGGACGACCTGGTACGCATCTACCGAGGCTTCCTCGACCGGCGCCGGGCCGAGCGCCCCCAAGAGGAATATCGCGAGCCGACCGCGGCGGAGTGGCACGACTTCCAGCAGCACTTCGAGCTCCGCAAGGTCTCCCTCGGCACCTGCGGCCGCCCCTATGGCACCCCCTGCAAGCACGAGCACGCCCCGTTGACTGAACGAACCCTAGAGATTGCCCAGTTCAGTGGGCGGATGGAGTTATCGAGCACTACGGTCACCGGTCGTGATGAACGATGCTCCCCGACGAGATTTGGCGGCCCTGGTGGTTCCCCGGTGGGGTCGGCTGGTGGAGACCGGCGACCGGTACGAGCCCTACCGGCTGGTCGATCCCGACGGAGCGGCCGTCGAGGCGGTCGCCGTTTACTTTCAGGAGTTGCTGGCTGCGGGGAAAGCGCCGTCAACGGTTCGTTCCTACGGGATGGATCTGTTGCGGTGGTGGCGGTTCCTGCAGGCCGTGGACGTTTCCTGGAACCGGGCGACCCGTAGGGAGGCCCGGGACTTCAGCTGCTGGATCCAAGAGACCGTCAAACCCAGGAAGATCAAGGCCCAGGGCCCGCGAGCGGTACGGGGAGCCGGTGCCGCGAACCCGGTGACCGGGAAGCCGTCGACCGGATCCGGATACGCTCCGGCCACCGTCGTGCACAGCGAGACGGTCCTGCGCCGGTTCTACGATGTGCACCGTGATGCGGGGACCGGCCTGCCCCATGCTCTGGTCGGTGCTCCACTGGGTGAGCGTGGCGCCGTCCCGGGCGTAGGCGCGGCAGTCGCCGATCCAGTGGATCGTGGTGGGCTGGCCCGGCTCCATGCGGGCGTAGACGGCGGAGGCATGCGGCGGGGTGTCGTAGGCGTGGGCCATCTGTCCGGCGGTGGTCAGGGCGGCCAGTCCGCCCATGGTCATGCCGATGTGGGTGATCACCGGCGGCACCGCCTGGGCGTAGCGGACGACTGCCGCGTCGTGGCCTGCGCCGTCGACGACGGCGGCGCACACCCGCGGCCCGCG
Organism: Streptomyces sp. HNM0645; assembly: GCF_030056615.1. Lineage (NCBI taxonomy): Bacteria > Bacillati > Actinomycetota > Actinomycetes > Kitasatosporales > Streptomycetaceae > Streptomyces > Streptomyces sp. HNM0645. Next base: position 24,406 of record NZ_JASHLT010000071.1, read on the forward strand.
CCGCTGGAGGTCGTAGCCGTCGGCGCACGGGGGCTCGGTGCCCGGCCGCCGCGCCATCCCCACCGTGATCGCCTGCGTGACCGCCGTCTGGCGGGTACTGGTCTCGGCCATCGTCTTCTCCTTCGTGTCGGTCGCCGGCCTTGTCGGCCCACCCTGTACTCCGGCTGGAGAAGAAGTGCGTCAAGGAGTCCACAAGAATGGCAAGTTGAGGCTGCTGGAGCAGGAGTGACACCTGGGGGCGGCACCCGGGAGGGGATGGTGGTGGCCTGGCTCGGCGGCCGCATCCGGTCAATTCCCGTGATCCCCGCACGCAGGTGAACGGTGCTGCGTACGCTAGAGCTTGACGTCCCGGTGGTCCCCCCGGGCCACCGGGACGCTGTATGTCAGTGATCCCTGATCTGGTGGATACCGTCCACCGGGTCCGATGCGGCACGGATCCGCTCGCGCCACGCTTCGGGCCACTGAGTGGCGACGTCCCAGCGCAGCCCGCCGAGGTAGAGGTGGGTGAGGTCGGCGGTGCGCAGGTCTGCTCCGCGGACGTCGTTGCACACACGGTCGAACGTCTCGTCCGCCTCCGCGAGATCGACGGCCAGCCGCCTGAGCGTCCTGCGGATGACACGCGGTGCAGCGGTGGCGAGTTACTCGGCGTCGCGGCGGGCCTGGCGAAGGGCGCGGGCGAGCTGCTCCGCGCCCGGGCCAGCATCGCGAACCTGGGGCGGGAAGGTGATGTCGAGCGTGTCCGGCACGGTGGCGAGGGACCGGTCCGGATCGTCGAGGGCGGCCTGGGTCGCCCGCCGGGCCTCGGTGATCTGCTGGGCGGGCCACAGCAGGTGGCCTCGGGCCTGCAGGCGCGTTACGGCGCTCCAGGAGGCGATGGCCTGGGCGGCGACCGCGACGGGGCGGCGGCGCCGTGGAAGATGCCGGGACACGTACGTGAGCCAGGCCGCCGTGTTCACCGCTCCCCCTCGTCCGCCGGATTCTCCGGAGCACTGTATGCCCGGACGCCGCCCGATGCGGCCACGATCGCGGTGCCCGGCACAAGGGAGTGCCGAAACGGCGAAGCCCCGCCGTAGGGCGGGGCTTCGCCGGGCTCCAAGGGCGGGCATGCGCAGCTGTGGGGCGAGACCTCGGCCTGCCCGCGGCCGGGAGGGCTGGCGTCAGCGGCGCGACCACCTGAACCAGCGCCCGGTCATCCGGCGCCCGGTGACCAGAAGCAGACCGAGGAGCAGAACGAGCAGGCCAACGGACTGCGCCAGCTCGAGGCTCGGGCCGTCGTGGCGGACCACCATCAGGACGCTGACCAGCGACATGACGACGACGCCGAGCCCAAGGACCCCCTGGAGGAACACCATCAGGCGCCACATGGTTGGTCCTGCCTCCTCTGCTGTCGAGCCTCTTGCGCGCGTAAGGGTTGTTATGCTCGTGACAGATGACTGTAGCAGTTGGCTGATGTTGTTAGGTTGTCAAGACCCGACGGCGCATGTGCTGCAACTACTTGCTCGGTTGACCGAGCCGCTCGGCGATCTGTGCGCGGATGGATGCGGTGCGCTCGGGGGCTACCACCTCCAGGAGCATGTTGACCAGCTCGGAGGCCAGTGGGCCTGCCTCGTGCAGGGGTAGTTGCATCCATGCCTGGGCGGCGTTCTGAGCCGCCACTTGGGTGCGTCGCTTGCCGGGTCCGAGCCGGTCGTACCAGGCGAGGGCGAGCCAGGTCCACGAGGCGGTGGCGAAGGCATACTCGCCGCTCAGATAGGCCAGGTCGGCGCGGAACTGCGCCGCCTCGAGGGTCGCCGCCGCCGTGTCACCCTGTTCGGCGGTGAGCTGCTGAAGGATGGCGTCAGCAGCCGGTATGGCCGTGTCGAAGTCGTGGGCGCGGCCGGCGGCCTGGGCGGCGGCGAGCCGGCCGAAGAGACTGCTCGGCTGCTGCTGCGGCTCGGTCGCCACCGGTTGTGGCACTGCAGCAGCAACCGGGGTTCCCGGGGCCTGGGTGGTGCCGTCGGGCATGACCTGCATGTCGAACCGGGAGTTGGTGCGGTCGTCCTGGACCTGGACGAGGACCGGCAGGCCGCCGCCGGCTGCTTCGATGTGGAGGACCTGGATGACGACCTGCGAGGGGTCGACTCCGTCGGGGACGACCTGCGGTTCGCTGTCGATGCGGAGTTGGCCGTCGCGGCTGATGTGGACCTGGTAGCGGGTGCTGGTGTTCATGGTGTGTGGCCCGCGGCGTGGTGCTGCGGGCCTTCCTCCTTCGGGTGGGTCAGAGCGAGAGTCCGTGGCTGCGGAGATAGGCGAGGGGGTCGATGTCGGATCCGTACGCGGGTCCTGTGCGGGCTTCGAAGTGCAGGTGCGGGCCGGACGAGTTGCCGGTGGAGCCGGAGTAGCCGATCTGCTGGCGGGCTTTGACGGTTTGGCCCTTGCTCACGGAGATTTTCGAGAGATGGGCGTAGTGCGTGTACTTGCCGTCGCTCATCTTGATGACGATGTTGTTGCCGTATGCGCCGCCCCATTCGGCTTCGACGACGGTGCCGGTGCCGATGGCCTGCACCTTGGTGCCGGTGGCGACGGGGAAGTCGACGCCGGTGTGGCTGCCGGAGGACCACATGCCGCCGCCGGCTTTGTAGGGGGTGGTGACGCGGGAGTTCTCCACGGGCAGTGCCCATCCACCTTTGCTCTTGGCGTCGGTGGAGTTGGCGGCGTTCTCGACGGCGTCGCATCCGGAGGTGGTCGTGAGCACAGCCTTCTTGCCCCAGCTCTTGACCACGAGTTCACCGGCGGTCTTCTCCCACTTGGCGTACGCGTCGGGGAAGCCGCTGCGCTGGACGTTCTGGGCGGCTTGGGTGAGCGGCTTGGTCTGCCACTTGTCCACCTTGGCCAGGCGCTCGAAGAAGGAGTTGCTCGCGTAGATGGGGTCGGTGACCTGCGCGACGGTGCCCCAGCCCTGTGAGGGGCGCTGCTGGAAGAGGCCTTGGGAGTCGCGGTCTCCGTAGCGGATGTTCTTGAGCATTGACTCCTGGATGGCGGTGGCCACCCCGATCACCGCAGCGCGCGGCGGCAGGCCGCGGCTGCGGGCGACGTTGGTGATCATGCTGGCGTTGCGTTGCTGCTCCTCGGTCCAGTTGACGCTCTGCTGCTTTCCCTGAGGGTTCAGGGGCACGGTGACCTGTCCCCCGGGCTCGGCGGCCGGTATCTCCTGCTCTTTGCTGGCGACCTGCATCGTGGAGCTGCTGGGCGTGCAGGAGTCCTCCCATTGCGGTCCGTCGTCCGACTCGCCGGCGCCGAGCATCAGTGGCAGGCAGAGCGTTCCAGCGAGCATCGCTGCGACCCCACCCCCCAGGGCCATTGCGCGATTGGGATTGGTCCGGTTCGCCGGTCTCGTGAGTGACGTGGCGTCATGTCCTTGGTGCGGCATGGGAGCCCGGAGAGCAGAGCAGGCACGGTGCTGGTGATCATGTGGTTGTCGAGACCCATGAG
>NZ_JASHLT010000072.1:0-28156 GCF_030056615.1 Streptomyces sp. HNM0645
CGCCGGACGTGAGGGGGCGCTGGGCCGAGCGGGTGACGAGGGGCGCGACGGGGGCGGCCGTGACGACGCCGACGGTGCGCGGCGCCGCCCCATGGCGACCGGCGAGGCGGTGCGCGACGGGTCCCGACAAGGACCCTGCGGCGGCAGCGGCGACGGACCGGAACCCGACGAGCCGGGCGGGGGCGGCCGGTCAGGCGCCGCGGCCGACGGGACCGCGACCGGCCGCGCCCGCCGACCGCGACCGGCACCGCTCGCCTCCTTCGCGTACACCGCCGCCGACGAGGAGAAGCGCCGCGGGGTACGCCGGATGAAGGCCACGGCCACGGGTCTGCTGCTCCTCGTGGCGGTGATCTTCACGCTCGCCACCTGGGCCCGGAACTCCGGCATCGAGGGCTGGCCCGGCTACGTGGCCGCGGCAGCCGAGGCGGGGATGGTCGGCGCCCTGGCCGACTGGTTCGCGGTCACCGCACTGTTCCGGCACCCCCTGGGCATCCCCATCCCGCACACCGCGATCATTCCCAACAAGAAGGACCAGCTCGGCGCCTCCCTCGGGACCTTCGTCGGGGAGAACTTCCTCTCCGAGGACGTCGTACGGGCCAGACTGCGCGGACTCTCCCTCGGTGGCCGGCTCGGCACCTGGCTCGCCGAGCCCGCACACGCCGACCGCGTCACCGCCGAACTGTCCACCGCCCTGCGCGGCGCGCTCGCCGTCCTGCGGGACTCCGACGTCCAGGCCGTCGTCGGCGAGGCCATCACCCGGCGAGCGGAGACCGTCGAGATCGCGCCGGGCATCGGCAAGACCCTCGACAAGATCGTCGCCGACGGTGCCCACCACCGTGCGGTGGACCTGGTCTGCGCCAGTGCCCAGAGCTGGCTGATCACCCACGGAGATTCCGTCATGGACGCCGTCCAGGGCGGAGCACCGGGCTGGACGCCGCGCTTCGTCGACCGGAAGGTCGGCGAGCGGGTCTACAAGGAACTGGTCCGGTTCGTCACCGAGATGCGTGACGCCCCCAACCACCCCGCGCGCGCCGCGATCGACCGGTTCCTCGCCGACTTCGCCTCCGACCTCCAGGCGGACACGGGCACCCGCACGCGGGTGGAGCGCATGAAGTCCGACATGCTCTCCCGTCCCGAGGTGCAGGACGTCATCGCGTCGGCATGGGCGTCCGTGCGCGCCATGATCATCTCTGCGGCGGAGGACGAGCGCAGTGAACTGCGGCTGAGGGCCCGTGCCTCCCTGATGTCCCTCGGCGCCCGGCTGGCGACGGACGGCAGGCTTCAGCACAAGCTGGAGGGCTGGATCGAGAACACCGCGGTGTACGTGGTGACGACGTACCGCGAGGAGATCACGTCCCTGATCAGCGACACGGTCGCGAGCTGGGACGCCGAGCACACCTCGCGCAAGATCGAGGCGCACATCGGTCGTGACCTGCAGTTCATCCGGATCAACGGCACGGTCGTCGGTGCGCTCGCCGGTCTGCTGATCTACACCGTGGCGCACACGCTCGGCGGATGAGCCGACGCGGGGCCGCGAGCGTGCGACGGGGCGCCCCGCGCCGCACACCCGGAGAAGGTCGCGGGGGAGGGTCGTGGAGAAAGTGCTGGGTGCGTAACCGGACTCCGTCCGCCGGTTACGCACCCAGCCACCATGGGGGAGTTGCCTATGAGTACGGACGGGCCACCGCCCCCGTTCAACGTTCTTCGGGGCCGCTTTCGGCCATGTCTTCGGGGCTGCTTCCGGCCTGTCCCCGGTTCCGGGCGGCCGGCTCGCCCGAACGACGCGTTCAGCCGGCCGGGCGGGTGACGGTCCAGGACGCCGGAGCCATGCCGCCGGCCGCGGTGAACACCGCGGGCCGGGCGCCCACTTTCCTGGCGGAGCGAGAACGGGCGTACGCGCCGCCGCCGTCGAAGACCCCGTTCCCCACCGGCCGGCCGTCCACGGCCGGTGGGGGGAGACGCCCCCGGCCGGGCCGCGCACCGCGCCGGATCCGTTGCGGTGAGGCGCCACGGAACGCACCCTGGAGGGAGAGGCAGGAGACCGTCATGCCCACTCTCGAAGAACAGATCGACATCACGGCGCCTGGTGACGTGGTCTGGAACCACCTGCACCAGGTCGAGGACTATCCGCAGTTCGTCGGAGGCGTGCGGGAGGCCCGGCGCGAGGGAGCCTCCGGCGTCCACATGGATGTGGAGACCGCGGCGGGACGGGCCTTCGGGCTCGACGCCGCCACGGACGATCTCCGTCCGAATCAGACGATGACCTGGAGGACGACGGAGACCCCGCACCTCAGCGGCTCCGTCTCGCTCCTCCCGATCGACGCGACCCACACGAGGATGCAGCTACGCATGGAGTACGACCCCGCGGAGGCGCACGACGCGTTCGGGGGGCCCCGGGGATTTGCCCAGTCGTCCGCGATCGAGAGGACCGTCCGGGCGGACCTCCACCAGTTCAAGGACCTGGTGGAGCGGGCACACCCCCGCACCTGACCAGCACAGTGCCCCGCGGTGGACGGGGCCGACGTAACCGTACGGCGAAGGTGACCCGTCATGACGACGCAGCACTGGAACATCGACTTGTCGTTCGAGGAGGACGGAACGCGGACGGCCTGCAAGGCCTCTCTCAGCGGTCCAAACGCTCCCGGCGTCGAGGGCAAGGGCATAGCGCGACGCAATCCGGGCGACAGCCCGGACGCGAAGATAGGCGAGGAACTGGCGGCGGCCCGCGCCTGCTCCGAACTGGCTCATGAACTCGTCGGCCGTGCGGCGGCCGACGTCGAGAGCCACACCCACCGGCCGGCGAACATCGGTATGTGACGGCGGGCGGTCCGCACCGGCCCCGCAATCCGGCGGCGGGCCGACACCACGCGCCGGTGGCCGGGGAGCAACTCCCCGGCCACCGGCGCGTGACGTGACCGCCGAGTGGGGACCCGCCTCGCGGTGGCCCCCGGTAGCGGCCCGCCGGGAGGGTCAGGGCCGGGAGCGTCAGGCGCCGCCGCTGGAGCTGTGCCGTACCTCGAACCCCACGAGCCCCTCGGATTCCTCGTCGCTCACCTCCACCGCGCGCACATCGGCGGACGGAGGCCCTACCCGTGCCCACCGCACGAGCGTCTCGACGACGTCGGGACCTCCCTCGAACACGGCCTCGACCCGTCCGTCGGTCANGGGAGGGTCAGGGCCGGGAGCGTCAGGCGCCGCCGCTGGAGCTGTGCCGTACCTCGACCCCCACGAGCCCCTCGGATTCCTCGTCGCTCACCTCCACCGCGCGCACATCGGCGGACGGAGGCCCTACCCGTGCCCACCGCACGAGCGTCTCGACGACGTCGGGACCTCCCTCGAACACGGCCTCGACCCGTCCGTCGGTCAGGTTCCGCACCCAGCCGGAAACCCCGTGTTCCTCGGCCACCCGCCTGCACGTGTCCCGGTAGAAGACGCCCTGGACCACCCCGGAGACCACTACGCGCTTTCGCACCATGCCTCCGGATCGTACGAGCCGGTGGGCCGCGCCCGGCGGCGACGCGTCGCGCGCGGCGGCACGGATGCGGCCACGCGATCGGGCCCGTCGGTGGCGGGCCCCGGTGACCGTCAGTCCCACAGCTTGTACGTCACCTCGGGCGGCAGGTGCTCGGGCCTGCTGCCGGGGAAGCTGAGGTGGAGCTGCCCGTACCGCTGCTGATCGGGGTTCTTCTCCCATGCCTCCGGGCGCTCGAACCTGACGTTCACCGGGTACGAGCGGAACGTGCCCGCGGCGCAGTAGGGCTTGCAGTCGTTGACCACGTTCAGCCCCGTGGCCACGGCGGACGTCGGACCCCACGACGACCACTTGAGCTCGGTCAGCCCGCTGTTGCCGTCCCCGCAGGCGATCAGGAACTCGCTCGGGCGCACCTGCGCCTTCATGAAGCAGTCCACGACCACGACCTCGTCACCGGGCTGTGCCGCCGCGGAGGGGGACGCCGAGGCGGTCGCCGGTACAAGGCCTACTGCGAGCGGTATCGCGGCGAAGATCATGGCCGCGGTCCTCAGCTTGTGTGTCTGCATGTGTGCTCCCAGCCGTCTCTCCCCGAGCCACCCGGCCCACCGTCCCCACGCACCCCTACCGCGCAGTGCGGCCCCGCACCCCACGGCGCATCCCGACAGGCGCTCCCGACCTCCTTCGAACGGTTGCTCCTGTATCGACGCTACGACCGCACCGGGGGACCCACCACTTACAGACGTAACAACCGCACAGAGCGGAACGTGCACCCCGCCGCTCTCGGCTGGTCGAGGGGTGGGGAGGCGCCGGGAGGCCCGCGGGGCCGCCATGAGCGACCCCGGAAGGCGTCTGTCGTGCGCAGCGCCTGCCGCGGGTCAGTTCGCGGCGATGGCCGAGTAAGTCCAGACGTCGGCGGGCATCTGATGCCGAAGCCTCCACGTGATGCCCATCGGCCTGCTTCCTTTGTGCGTCACGTAGTCCGCAGGGCCGAGGAGCAGCCAGGGCTGAGGTCCGCCGATATCCGTCTTCCTGTAGCGGCGGACGAAGAGGAGGACGTGGCTTCCCAGCTCCTTGTGCGTCCGATAGCGAATGCCGGTGGGGGAGGTCTCCGAGGTCTGGTTCTGGGACTCCCAGTGGAAGAGGGACTCGTTCAGGGCGTAGTCCCGGTAGCGGGTCCGGGGGGAGAAGTCCTTCTCGTCCTTTTCCAGTGTGATCAGCAGGGCGTCGGTTCGTGCGCTCCCGCACCACTTGACGCCCTCGCGGAAGTGGCCTGGCATGAAGCCCCCTATGTGCGACTGGCCCAGGGCAGGCAGGATCTCCTCGCGGCTGTAGGAAGCGTGCACCGTGAGGGGGAGGTCGCCGAGGTCGCCGAGGAGGGGAACGGGGACGTGGTCCGCCTGTTCGAGGGCGTAGGCCAGGACCTGGCGGAGTTCGCTTCGAAAGCCATGGGATGGCCGCAGTGAGTCGAAGGCCTCCTGGTACGTGCGGAAGCCCCCGAGGGGCCAGAGTGAGAAGAAGAACATGCGCGCGTATGCCTGGCCGAGGTCGTCAAGCTCGTCGTACGGCGGGGCGTCGTCCCCGAGGAGGCTCGTATACGCCGCGACACGGTGTGGGTCGTCGATGTGAAGGAACGCGGGCACCCTTCTGAGGAGTGCGTTCTCCTCCTCGGTCGCAGACGTGGAGAGGAGATCGGCGCGGCGCAGGAGTCCCGTCCAGGAGTTTCCGTTTCCTCTGTAGAGCTCGTTGATGCCGCGGCCGCTCTGCTTGAGGTAGTCGGAGAGGCGGGGTTCGGCATACTGTCTGACTTCACGTGCCAGTTGTGTGACGTTGACGCTGATCTGGCTGCGGATGTTGCCGATGACGATGTCCCTGGCCTTCTGCTCGAGGATGATCTGGCAGCCGGAGGGGAGGATCGGGAATTCGCGCTCGATACTGGTAAGTAGGCGGTTGCGCGTCAGATTGGTCAACGCCTGGAACTGCTGCTCGAAACGGAACTCCTTGCGGTGCTGGCCGATGAAGTCGAGAATGGTCAGCACGGCTTTGCTCTCGGTTCGGCGAAGTCCCCGCCCGAGCTGCTGCAGGAACACCGTTGCGCTTGATGTGGGGCGCAAGAGGAGGAGCGTGTCGACATCCGGGATGTCCAGGCCCTCGTTGAAGAGGTCGACCGAGAAAATGACCTGCAGTCCTCCGGACTTCAGCGAGTCCAGCGCGGCCTTTCGGGAGCTTCGGGGCGACTCGCCCGACAGCGCAACGGCCTTGAGGCCGGCACGAGAGAAGAAGTCGGCCATGAAGCGGGCGTGGGACACCGACACGCAGAACCCCAGGGCGCGCATGGACGCCGGGTCCGAGATCTTGTCCATGACGGCCTTTACCACGAGGCGTGCTCGAGCATCGTTACCGGTGAAGAGGTTGCTCAGCTCCGAGAGGTCGTACGAGCCGCGCTTCCACGCAACGGTGCTCAAATCGGTGCTGTCGGTCACGCCGAAGTAGTGGAAGGGGCTGAGCAGTTCATTCTCCAGCGCCTCCCACAACCTCATCTCAGCCGCGATGCGGCCGTCGAAGAACTCGTCCTGGACGTTGTGTCCGTCCATCCGCTCCGGCGTCGCGGTCAAGCCGAGCAGTTGGCGAGGAGTGAAGTAGTCGATGACCCTCCGATAGGTCGGCGACACCCCGTGGTGGAACTCGTCGATGACGATGACGTCGAAGTGGTCCGGTGGGAAGTGCCCGAGATGCCGTGTGCTGAGGGACTGAACGCTGGCGAAGACGTGGTTCCAATCGCGGGGAACGAGGTTGCCGTGCAGTTCCTCCCCGAAGTTCGCATCGACGAGCACGTCCTGGTACGTGCGGAGCGACTGCCTGAGAATCTCTTGACGATGAGCGACGAAGAGAAGTCGCAGATCTGGTCCGTACTTCTCCCGCAGGCGCTTGAAGTCCAGGGCAGCCATGACCGTCTTGCCGGTGCCGGTCGCGGCAACCAGGAGGTTGCGGTTGCGTCCGTGGAGTTCCCGCTCCACTTCAAGGCGTTCCAGCATGTCCCGTTGGTGCGGGTAGGGGCGTACCTCCAGCCCGGAGAGTGTGAGATGGCGGTCCTCCGCGCTGCGGGTTCCGCGGCCCGCCTGCCGGAGCGCGTCGTCGAGACGCGTGGCGTCGCGAACGGGGTCGTACGGCTCGAACGCCGAATCGCTCCAATAGGAGTCGAAGGTCGCCTCGAACTTGCGCAGTACGTCCGGGGTGGCGACGGAGGAGAGCCGGACGTTCCACTCCAGCCCGTCGAGGAGCGCGGCCTTCGACAAGTTGGAACTGCCCACATATGCCGTGTCGTAGCCGCTGTTCCGGTGGAAGAGCCAGGCTTTGGCGTGGAGGCGGGTGGAGCGCAGCTCGTAGTTGACCTTGATCTGGGCGTCGAACTTCCGAACCAGCTTGTCCAGAGCACGCCGTTCGGTGGCGCCGATGTAGGTGGTCGTGAGGACGCGAATGGGTACGCCGCGAGCATGCGCGGCTTCCAGGGAGCGCTCGATGACGCGAAGTCCGTGCCACTTCACGAAGGCGCAGAGCAGGTCGACGCCGTCAGCAGTCGCCAGCTCGGCCCGCAACTCGAAACCGAGGCTCGGGTCTTCGGGGGAGTTGGTGATGAGTGCCGTGTCGGACAGGGGCGTCGCCGGGCGGACGGTGTACGCCCCCTCGGCATTCCTCTCGGCGACCGCGAGCAACTGCCGGGGGCCGTCGGCGACGAGGTCGACCCATTCGCGAGCCCCGTCCACGGTGTTCATCGCTTCGAGGATGTGGTTCGCCGCGTGCACCCGATCTGCTGCGGGTAGCCGTTCCAGCACCAGTCTGGTCGTCTCCGCCACGTGACGAGCGATGACGTGGGGGGATGACTCGGGCCCCACGATGTCGTCGATCGCCTGCCACCGGCCGTCCGCTTCCAGGTCCTTGAGCCGGTTCTTCAGCCTCAAGGTGATCAACTGCTCGTAGAGCCCGGCAACCGGCTGCTCGGCGTTCACCGGCCTCGTCACCCGATTCCCTCCCCTGCGCTCCCTTCCAGTGATACCGCCGACATGGGATCAGGGCCTGGCCACCCCGTGGCACCCCCCGTACGCCGCCCTCGACCCGCACCAGCACAGTGCCCCCTTCGTCGGGGGCCATGGCGTCGCCTTGCCGCGGGCGGCCAGTGTCGTGGCGTACTGGGGGAGGAGCGAGGCGTCCGCGGGGGAGGTGGCCTCCGAAGCGGCGAAGGCCTCGTAGGAGGGGACCGTGCCGGTGACGATGCCGAGGTTGCCCGTGCCCGTTGCCGCGAGGTCGCGGAGGGCGGACTCGATGGCGGTGAGATGGGCGTCGTGGGTCGGGTACTCCGAGGCCAGCGAGGGGTAGGTGCCGAGGAGTTCGGCCAGTTCGGGGGCCGGCCAGTGGAGGACCGCGACCGGGAAGGGGCGGGACAGGGCGGCCCGGTAGGTGCCCAGCTCGGAGCGGAGACGGTCGATCTCGGCACGGAGTTCCGCGGGGTCCGAGGAGCCGAGGGCCCACAGGCGCTTGGGGTCGTGGAGCTCGTCCAGGGGGACGGCCGCTGCGTGGAGGCGGTCGGCGAGGGTGTCCCAGTCGTCGTGGGGCAGCGCCAGGAGGCGGCGCACGCGGTGGCGGCCCGTCAGGAGGGACTGGGTCGAGTAGGAGGTCTCCTCGTCCGGGGCGATGAGCCGGGTGACCGCCTCGGTGAAGGTGGAGTGGGCCGCCTCGAGTTCGTCGTGGGCCTCCAGCGTCTCGGCGACGATCTCCCACGGTGCCGCGTCGTCCGGTGCCGCCGATCGGATGCCGTCGATGAGCGTGCGTGCCTCCGCCTCGTGGCCGTACTCCCACAGGTTGGCCGCCTGGAGCGCCTTGATCAGGTGCGAGTTGTCCGGATCGTCGGCGAGGAGGCTGTCGTACAGGCCGCTCGCGCGGGCCCGGTCGCCGGAGAGCTCCAGATGTGCCGCGGCCTGGAGCAGCAGCGGTTCACGGTCCTCCGGGTACTGCTCCGCTGTGCGCAGCAGGCGCTCGGCTTCGGCGGTGTGGTCGGCAGGCGTGTCGGGGCGCATGCAGCACACCGTACTGCTGTACGGGGCTTCGCAGGGGCCTGGTGACTTGGAGGGGCTGCCCCTATCGTGCGCCCCGTGCGGGAGCGGAGGCCGCGGCGGGGAGCCGGGCGGATACCTGTGGTCGTACAGGGGCGGCGGACACGGGCGGGCCGGGCGGGTGCCCGGGCCGGGCTCGCCCGCGCGCTCTGGGCCGGGGCCGAGATCACCGTGACGCTGGGCGTCGTGGTGCTCCTGCTCGTCGTGCACCAGCTCTGGTGGACCAACCAGCAGGCCAAGGAGGGCGCCGCACGGCAGGTCGAGGCGCTGGAGCGGGAGTGGGTGCGGACGCCCGGGCCGGATGCCGGGGCCGGGTCGGGCGACGGCACGGGTCCGGCCGCCGGTGCGGGGCAGGACGCACCGGACCGGGGTGCGCCGGGCGCCGGCGCCGGGAGGGGTCCCGGGGAGGCGGTGCCCCGCTGGGACCAGGCGTACGCCGTGCTGCGCATCCCGCGGCTCGGCGTCGTCGCGCCCGTCGCGCGGGGCGTCGCCAGGCGGGGCGTGCTGGACAAGGGGTACGTCGGGCACTATCCGCGGACGGCGCAGCCCGGGCAGGCGGGAAATTTCGCGGTCGCGGGGCACCGCAACACCCATGGCGAGCCGTTCCGGTACATCAACCGGCTGCGCAAGGGCGACCGGATCGAGGTGGAGACCCGCACCGGTGTCTTCACCTACGTCGTGGACAAGCAGCTGCCGCAGACGTCCGCGAGCGACGGCGGGGTGATCGCGGCCGTGCCGCGGAGCGCGGTCCGGCCCGGTTACGGGTACGGCGAGCCCGGCCGTTACGTGACGCTGACGACGTGCACGCCCGAGTACACGTCCGAGTTCCGGCTGGTGGTGTGGGGAAAGCTCGCCGCCGTGCGGCCCCGGTGATCCACGCGCCGCGCCGCGCCTCGCGGCCTGGCCCGGCCGGACGTGGGCGCCCGGGGAAGGCCGCGCCCGTCGCCGGTCTTTCCGAGGGCCGGATGTGAGGTGCGTCGTCGAGGTTTTCCACAGGGAACCCCGAGGGCATTCCGCTCGTGTATAACGAATGGAGGGTCGTATCAGTCGTACGGCCGCACAGCCACCGCGGCGAGCGGGGCGGGAACGCAAGGGAGGGGCACGCATGGCCGGTCAGACCTGGCGTGTGCTGAGGCCGCTCGCGCTGCTGCTCTTCATCCTCGTCGAGGTCTTCGTCGCCGAGGGCATCGGACTCTCCACCGCCGTGGCCCTCGCCGCCACCGCGGCGGCCGGCGCCGCGCTCGTCGCCTGTGCGCTGGTCCTCTCGCGGTCGGTGCCGCGGGTGCCGCCCACCCGCATACGTACCGCGCTGCGTGATCGCGAGCAGCGCACGGCGTTCCTGCCGCAGCGCGATCCCGACTCCGCGGGCCGCTGCCGGCCCAGGGCTCCCGGTCGTCCCTCGACGACGGCCGCGTAGGGACGCCACCTCGCCCTGACCTTTCTCACGCGTGCCCCCTCGGGGGGCGTGTGTCCCTTCGCGGGTCGTCATGCCGACATATCAGTACTTCCCGGCACGACGAGACCCGGAGGGCCTCCATGTCCGCACTCACGTCCCTGTTCGCTTCCCTGGTCGGCCTCCTCGCCGACCTGGTCCAGCCGCTGTTCCACGCTTCCGCCGCCGCCGCGGCGATCGTGCTGTTCACCGTGCTGGTTCGGCTGGCCGTCCACCCGTTGTCCCGCGCGGCGGCGCGGGGGCAGAAGGAACGGGCCCGGCTCGCGCCGCAGATGGCCGAGCTGCGCAGGAAGCACGGCAAGGACCCGGAGCGGTTGCAGCGTGCCGTCCTGGAACTGCACACGAGGGAGAAGGTCTCGCCGCTGGCGGGCTGTCTGCCCGTACTGCTGCAACTGCCCGCGTTCTTCCTCATGTACCACCTGTTCTCCAGCTCCCGGATCGGCGGGGAGGCGAACGAACTGCTCGGGCACAGCCTGTTCGGTGCCGAGCTGGGCGGCCGGTGGGCCGACGCACTCGCGCAGGGCGGGGTGTTCGGGCCGGCCGGGTCGGTGTACCTCGTGCTGTTCGGGATCGTCGCCGTCGTGGCCACGTTCACGTACGTGCGGACCGGGCGGCAGCTCACGGCCGCGGGTCCGGCCGGGCCGGAGCGGGCGCTGCCGGGGATGGGCGCGATGACGAAGGTGCTGCCGCTGATGTCGTTCGCGACGCTGATCACCGTTGCCGTGGTGCCGCTGGCGGCGGCGCTCTACGTGGTGACCAGCACGACGTGGAGCGCGGTGGAGCGGGCGTTCCTGTACCGGGACGCCCCGGCTGCCGGGACGCTGACTACCGTCGGGTAACGGTCCAGGTTGTGAACAGGGTCTTGTGGGCTGTCCTGTTCTCTTGGAGGATCAGCCAAACCTCCGAAGAGCCGCACCTTCCCCTCCGCCGCACGCGGGGACTCCTCAAGCGGGGCCACCTCGATGACAGGGACCACAGGGAGAACAGAGATGAAGCTGCTGCGTGTCGGTAAAGCGGGTTCGGAACGTCCTGCGCTGCTCGACCGGGACGGGACGACGCTGCGGGATCTGTCCGGACTGGTGCCGGACATCGACGGGGCGCTGCTCGCCGACGAGGAGGCGCTCGGCCGGATCCGGTCGGCCGCGGAGGCCGGGGAGCTCCCGGTGCTCGACGCCGCCGGGGAGCGGATCGGCCCGCCGATCGCCCGTGTCGGCAAGGTCGTGTGCATCGGGCTGAACTACCACGACCACGCGGCGGAGACCGGCGCGGCGGCCCCGGCCGAGCCCGTCGTCTTCCTCAAGGCGTCGGACACGGTCGTCGGACCCGACGACACCGTCCTCGTGCCGCGCAACAGCGAGAAGACGGACTGGGAGGTCGAGCTCGCGGTGGTCGTCGGGCGTACCGCGCGCTGTCTGGAGTCCCATGAGGAGGCGCTGGCGCACATCGCCGGCTACGCCGTCGCGCACGACGTCTCGGAGCGGGAGTTCCAGATCGAGCGCGGCGGCACCTGGGACAAGGGCAAGAACTGCGAGACGTTCAACCCGCTGGGACCCTGGCTGGTGACCCGGGACGAGGTGCCGGACCCGCAGGCGCTGCCGCTGAAGCTCTGGGTCAACGGTGAGCTGAAGCAGAACGGCTCCACCGCCGACCAGATCTTCCCCGTCGCCGAAGTGGTCCGGTACGTCAGCCAGTTCATGACCCTGTACCCGGGGGACGTCATCAACACCGGTACGCCCGCCGGTGTGGCGATGGGGCAGCCGGAGCCCAAGCCGTATCTGCGGGCCGGTGACGTCGTCGAGCTGGAGGTCGAAGGGCTCGGACGCCAGCGCCAGGTGCTGAAGGACGCGTAGGCCGCACGGTGGGGGAGCCGTCCGGGGAGGCGCCGCACGGGCAGGGGCGAGGAGGAGGAGAAGGGAAAGGGTCGCGGAGGGGGTGCGGGGGATTCACCCCCTCCGCGGGTCCTCAGGGGGCGAGGAGGCGCTCCAGTGCCTCCACCACCATCGCGTGGTCCTCGACCTGCGGAAGGCCGGAGACCGTGATCGTGCCGATGACGCCGGCGCCCTCGACGCGGACCGGGAACGATCCGCCGTGCGCCGCGTACGTGTTGGGATCGAGCCGGGACGACTCCTCGAACGTCGTGCCCTTGGCGCGGAACCTGCTGCCGACGAGGAGCGAGCTCTCGCCGTAGCGCTCGACGACCCGCCGCTTGCGGTCGATCCAGGCGTCGTTGTCCGCCGACGACCCGGGGAGAGCGCAGTGGAACAGCTGCTGTCCGCCGCGACGGATGTCGATCGCGACCGGGGCCTGCCGCTCGCGCGCCAGTTCGGCCGGCGCCGAGCCGAGGGCCCAGGCGTCGTCGTGGGTGAACCGGCGCAGCGTCAGACGCTCTTCCTGCGCCTCGAGCACGTCCATGCCGGGGAAGCCGGGCTGTGTGCCGCCGCCGCTCATGCGCCGACCTCCACGGTGACGCCGTCGCGGGCGGAGCGGCGGGCCGCCTCCAGGACGTCGAGGGCGTCGGCCGCCTCGTACGCGGTGACCGGCGGGGCGGTGCCGTCGCGCAGGGCGGCGGCGACGCCGGCGTAGTACGCCGGGTAGTCGCCGGGCAGGGTCTCGACGGGGTGTCCGCCACCCGTCAGCGGCGACTCGCCGGAGCCCACGCGCCCCCACAGCTCCTGCGGTTCCCGGCCCCACGGCAGGCCCGGTTCCGGCCGGTGCCCCTCGCGCAGCGCGGCCTCCTGCGGGTCCAGGCCGTACTTCACATAGCCGGCTGCCGAGCCCAGGACCCGGAAGCGCGGGCCGAGCTGGGCGGTCGTGGCGCTCACGTAGAGGTGCGAGCGCACGCCTCCGGCGTGCGTGACGGCGATGAACGTGTCGTCGTCGGTCTCGGCGCCCGGGCGGCGTACGTCGGACTCCGCGTACACGCGCACGGCCGGCCCGAAGAGGGCGAGGGCCTGGTCCACGACGTGGCTGCCCAGGTCGTACAGGAGACCGCCGATCTCCTCGGGGTCGCCCGACTCGCGCCAGCCGCCCTTGAGCTGCGGGCGCCAGCGCTCGAACCGGGACTCGAAGCGCTGGACCTCACCGAGTTCGCCGTCCTCGAGCAGACGGCGGAGGGTGAGGAAGTCGTTGTCCCAGCGGCGGTTCTGGAAGACGGACAGCAGTAGGCCGCGCTTCTCCGCGAGGTCGGCGAGTGCCCGGGCCCCTGCGGCGGTCCCGGCGATCGGCTTGTCCACGACGACGGGGAGCCCGGCCTCGAGGGCGGTGGTGGCGACCGGGACGTGCGTCTTGTTGGGAGACGCGACGACGACCAGATCGAGCTCGTCGGCGCGCTCCCACAGCCCCTCGGCCGTGGCCGCGAAGCGGACGTCGCGGAACTCGGCACGGGCCTGCTCCCGGCGCTCCTCGCTCGACGTCACGATCGTGTCGAGGACGAGGCCCTCGGTGGCCGCGATGAGCGGGGCGTGGAAGACGGAACCTGCCAGGCCGTAGCCGACGAGTCCGACACGGAAGGGCGTCCCGGCCGAGGAGGCGTCCCCGGGCACGGCGCCGGTGCCAGTGCTGCCAGTCATGGGCCCCACTTAAGCAACGCTGTTGCCAAAGTGCAAGCGCACCGCACAATGGCGGGGTGAAGTGGAGCAACGCGGGTGCGAATCTTCCGGTACTGCGCAGCCACAACGCGGCGCTGGTGCTGGATCTGCTGAGGGCGGCCGACGAGGACGGGATCAGCCGGCTGGAGCTGGCCGAGCGCACCGGACTCACGCCCCAGGCCGTCAGCAAGATCACGGCGAGGCTGCGGGCGGACGGGCTGGCGACCGAGGCGGGCCGTCGTGCGTCCACCGGCGGCAAGCCCCGTACGGTCCTGCGCCTCGTCCCGTCCGCCGCGCACGCCGTGGGGCTCCACCTGGACCGCGACGAGCTGACGGCCGTCCTCGTCGACCTCGCCGGCACGGTGGTCGCGTCCCGCACCCGGGCGCTGGACCTCGCTGGTGCGGTGCCCGACGTCATGTCGGCGGCGACCGGCGAGGTACGGGCGCTGCTGGCGGGCGCGCCGGAACGGGTGCTCGGCGTCGGGGTCGGCATGCCGGGTCCGCTGGACCACTGGAGCGGGGTCCCGGGCCGGGTGACCGGCGCGCCGGGGTGGGTGGGCGTCCCGCTCCGCGACGAGCTCGCGGAACGACTCGGTCTGCTGGTCGTCCTGGACAAGGACACCAACGCGGCCGCACTGGCAATCGCGTTGCGGGAGCGGCCGGGGGTGGGGCCCGGGGGTGGTTCCGGTCCGGCGCCCGACCCGAGGGACGGGGGCCCCGTCTCCGCCGTCGGCGGCTCCGCCCCCTCCGCTCCCGCTCCCGGCGCCACGGCCACACCGGGGTCGTTCGCCTATCTCCACCTCGGTACGGGACTGGGCGCCGGGCTCGTGATCGGCGGGGCGGTGCATCGGGGGGCGCGCACCGGCGCCGGCGAGTTCGGGCACCAGGTCGTGCGGCTCGACGGACCGGTCTGCCCCTGCGGCAACCGCGGCTGCATCGAGGTCCTGTGCCTCGCGGCCGTCGCGCGCGGTGAACTCGGCGAAGCGGCCCGGATCCTGGGTATCGGGGCGGCCAACCTCGTACGGCTGCTCGACGTCGACCAGGTGCTGCTCGGTGGGCGTACGGTCCTCGCCGACGTGGAGACGTTCGTCCGGGGCGTCCGCGCGGTGGTCGGCGACGGGGCGGTGCACGTCGCGCTGGCCGAGACCGGCGCGTACCCCGTGGCGGAGGGGGCGGCACAGCTCGTGCTGGCCCCGCTGTTCGGTCGTATGGAGGCGACGGGTTCCGCCAACCGGGCGTAATGGTGTGATTTTCAGGTCGCGAGGTGGCGTCGGTACCCGGCGGGCGGGCGCGCGCGTGGCAGCGTCGCTGCCGACTCCGCCCACGCCCGCGATCTGCTGAGGTTCCCCATGTGCCTGCGCACCGCCCTCGCCGCCGGAGCCGTCACGGCCGCCCTCGTCCCCGTCGTCCTGGCGGGACCGGCCCTCGCGCACGCCCCGCAGACCCCGCGGCCCGCACCGTCGGCGCCGGGGACGGCCGCACCGCCTCCCACGCCGCCCCGTACGGGCACTTCCCAGTCCGTACCGCCCCGCACCGGCCGGCAGGAACCCGCCCCACCGCGGTCCGCCCCGGCCGTCCGGCGTACCCCGCCCAGGCGCCTCCCGCCCCAGCCGGTGCCGCCCGCGTCCACCGTGCCGCAGCCCCTCGTGCCTCAGCCCCCGGCAGCCCGGCAACCCACGGCACCCCAAGCGGCGGCGCCCGTGCCACCGGTTCCGCAGCCCGCCGTCCCGCAGCCAGACGCGCCGCAGTCCGGTGTGCCGAACGCCGCATCGCCCGCGGCACCCGGCGGAGCGCCCCTCCAGCAGCAGCCGTCCTGCGGCGATCTGAACGCGGTCGAGTTCCCGGTCGCCACCCGCATCGTGCGGGGCCCGGAGGAGTACCGTGCCGGCGGCGGCGCCCATGAGTTCTCCGTCGAACTGTCCAACACCACGGCCCAGCCGTGTCTGAACATCCACCCCGTGGTCGTGCTCGCAGGCCAGGGCCGGGCCATCCAGCCGGACCGGGTCCGGCTGGAGTTCTTCGACGGCGCCGCGCGGATGTGGCGGACCGTCACCATCGAGAACACGGACCAGGGCGAGGCCGTCGGCGCCTTCGGCGCGGGCTCGGGCGGGTTCGCGGGCCTGTCGCTGCCGGCCGGTGGCACGTTCTCCGTACGGGTACGGCTCGCCTTCCCCGACCGCACCACGACCCCCGACACCGTCGTCGCGAACGCCGCCGTCGTCCAGCGCCGGGGGGCGGACGGGGACTGGGTGGGGGAGTCCAACGACTACCGCTTCGCCATCGTCGCGCCCGAGCCCACCGGCCGGCCCTCGGAGTCCGCCGCCGAACCGGAGGCGGCCCGGACCCGGGCCCCCGGCGACGGGTCCGGCGATGACGGCACCGCCCGGCGGGAGGCGCACGAACTCGCCGCGACCGGTACCCGTCCCTGGCACTCGGTGGGTATGGCCACGGCCGGTGGTGTGCTCCTGGCCGGAGCGGTGGTGCTCCTCATGCTGCGGCGCCGGTCCGGGTAGCGCGCGCCGGTCCGTCCCTTCCGGGACCGGCTCCGTCGCCCACCGGCCTGCGCCCGACCGTGGGGCGAGCCGCTGACCACGTCCGTGGCCGACGCGTGCCCGGCGGGTCGTGTATCGGTCTGCTCTGCGTGGCGAGCGCCGGGAGGCTTCCGACGGGTGGGCCCGTCTCCGCCGGGTTCCCAGGGGGCGCCGGGGCGCGGGCGGCGGGACGCATCCTCCAGTCGGGGGACGAGGGGCCGCGTGCCACCGACCGGTTCAGGCGGGTCGCGCGAGATCCTGCACCCACACGGTCCCGTCGGGACCCTTCGCCGTACCCACGCCCACGTCGCGGTACTCACAGTCGAGCATGTTCTCCTGATGGATCGAACCGTCCATCCAGTCCTCCACCACGACCGACGGGTCCGAGGTGCCCCGGTCCAGGTTCTCGCCCCATGCGCTCCAGTCGTACCCGGCGGCGCTGATCCGCTCGTCCGCGCGCAGCCCCTCCGGGTTCGCGTGATCGAAGTAGCCGCGGGCCACCATGTCCTCGGCGTGCTTGCGGGCAGCCTCACTGAGCCGCGGGTCGACCCTCAGCGGTGCGCAGCCGGCCCGTGCCCGGCGGACGTTGACGAGTTCGGTGAGCCGTTGCTCGGGTTCCACCGCTGCGGGGGTGGGGCTGGGTTCGGGCGTGGGAGTCGGCGTGGGAGTGGGAGTGGGCGTCTGCGTGGGCGTGGGTGGGGATGCCGACGGAGTGGGGGACGTGATCGTCGTGCGGACGGCCCTGGGCTCGGGCGCCTGTTCCGGGCCGGGCCACAGCAGAGCGAGCAGCAGCGCACCGGCCACCGCTCCGCCGCCCGCGGCGCCGACGACGGGCCATCCCCCACCGGTCCCTCCCGCCCCCTCGCCTCCGGTCACCGTGCCCGGCGAGCCGTTCACCCCGCTTGCGGCGCCCGAGGGCTCGGTGGTGCCGACGGGATCGGCATGGCCGTCCGGGCCGTACGAGGGGGGCGGAACGGCGGGGTAGCCGTCCAGGGGTACCACCATCGCCGCACCCGCCAGCAGTCCCTGTGGCGGCACGAGGTCCGCCCAGTGCGTGGAGCACACGGGGCAGGTACGTGCGTGCCTGGCGATCCTCTTGCGCCATACGGACGACGGCCTACCGTCCCAGCCCGCGGTGATCTCTCCCAGTTCCACGCAGCGGGCGCGGGAGCCGACGGCGCGAACGACGACCCGGCTCACCTCCAGCCGCTCCTTCATCCGCTGCACACGCACGCCGGCGTGTTGGGGAGTCACGTCCAGGGCCGTTGCCAGCTCGTCCCGGGTGAGTCGACCGGCGGCTTCCTCCCACCACAGGGCCAGGACCTCCCGGTCGTTCTCGTCGAGCCACCGGGTCGCTTCGGCCACCTCCCGGCGCTGCCCCGAGAGCTCGAGCTGAAGAATGGTCAAGTCGACGAAATCGGGTCCGCGGTCGACGCCTTCGGGGACGGACTCGAGCGAGGTTGCAGCGACGCGCTGCCTGCCGTGCCAGCGGTGACGTATCTCGTTCACTGCTATGGCGACCATCCAGGAGCGGAAGCGCGACGGCTCCCGCAGCCCGCCGATGCCGTGGAGTACCCGGAGCATCGTGTCCTGGACGACGTCGTCCACGTCGGCGTGGCCGTCCAGCGCGCGTCCCACGATGTTGTAGATCAGCGGCAGATAGTCGGCCACCAGCTGTTCCCGAGCATGTCGGTCCCCGTCCCGCGCCGCGGTGACGACGTCGACCCCGTGAAGATTCTCCCTCTTCATTCGGTTCTCTCCCCTTTCCCCGTCCTCGGAGCCGGTTGTCGGGGCGCGCCGCAGCCACCGGCTGAGATGTCCGCGCGCGTGCCCTGTGGCCGGGGCAGGGACAGTACCGCACGCACGTTCTGGTTCCTGCCGGTCCGGTCGGCCACTCCGCGGGGACAGGCAGGCGCGCGGGCGCCTCGCCCCGGCTCGTTCCCACTCCGGAGACCCGGCGGCCTGCCGGACTGCCCGCGGGCCCTCCGGTGCGTCGGTCCCCGGCCCGAGCGGGACCGGGTTTCGCGCGAGTCACTCACGCGACGGGCGCCGGCCTCCCGGATTCTCTTTCGCGGAACCCGTTACACGGGCTGTGCGGACCGCTCTCCTGTGTGCCGGAACGACCGGCCTGGGAGCCGACAGAGCGGAGCCATCATGTACCACCGTGACCCTCGTCATGTACGCAAGACGGGCGGGAGCCGACAATTCCCCACGGAGGCGTACGACCTGACGGAGATACCGGGGGATCGTCCTCAGGGCGGCCCCGGGCCACGCGCATCCAGAAGGGGGCAGCGCCGTCGCGCGCGGGCCGGAACGCTCGTCGTTGCTTCGGTGGTCGGCTTCGCGGTCACCGCGGGTGCGGGCTACGTCCTGAGCGGCCACGGTGAGGGTGCGCGCCCCAAGGTGTCGAGCCGGGAGGAGGCCCTGGGGTACGAGTTCGAGCGGCCAGGGCCTGAGGCGTCAGTCATATCTGGTCCCCAAGCGTCCCCTTCCCGTAGTGCTTCGGCGTCCGCGTCCGTCACGGCCGCAGTGGAACCGTCCGGGACCGGGAGGCCCTCGGCCCGTCCCGGTTCCGGCGCCGACACCGCCCACTCCGCGCCTGCGAGCCGGCCCCGACCCGCGCAGCCGACCACGTCGCCGCGCCCCGAGCGCACCGCCGGCACCGTCAGTCCAGGGGAGCCGGCCTCCGGCGCGGCCGCCGACCTCGCCCGGGAAGTCGTACGACTTGCCAACGAGGAGCGAGCCAAGGCGGGCTGTGCGCCGCTGCGCACCAACAGCCGCCTCCAGGCCGCCGCCCAGGGCCACGCCGACGACATGGCGGCCCGCAACTACTACGAGCACGACAGTCCGGAGGGGAGGGACGCCGGTGACCGGATCGAAGCGGCGGGTTACGACTGGCGAAAGTGGGGCGAGAACATCCACAAGGGCCCAAAGAGTGCCAGGATCGCGATGCAGGACTGGATGGACAGCCCCGGGCACCGCGACAACATCCTCGACTGCGGCTTCAAGGACCTCGGTGTCGGCGTGAACCTCAGCCCCAACGGCCCCTGGTGGGTGCAGGCGTTCGGCACTCCGAGCTGACCGACGGCCGCGCCACGAGGCCGCGTCCCGCCTCGTGGTGCAAGCGGTCTCGCTCGACGCGTTCCGGTCCGCCTCGTGTCGGCCGCGCCGGGGCGGGACCCGGTTCCCGGTCTCGCACGGCCGGCCTGCCGTCAGTGCCACTCGCGGCTTTGGACCACGTGTGCGGCGACGGCGCGCAGCCGGTCGGTCTCGTGACCGCGCGTGCACCCGGGGGAGGAGGACGGTCCGGGACGCGCCCGGGGCCGGGGCGAGAGGCCGACCCCGGGGGTCCCGGCGCCAGGAGTTCACCGCGGGCAGCGCGTTTGCCGCTCCTCTCGACTCCGCGCTCGTCACCCCCGCGTACGACGTGGGCGGCCGCGGTACCGTGCGGCTCGACGTCACGACCCTCTACCGCCAGGAGGGCGGCCAGGACCGCCCGATCCCGGCCTCCTTCGACGGCGGGACGCGCCGTGGGCAGGAGCTGCACCTCGGACGTGGTGACGCGGCCGCGGTCCGTGTCCGTTCCCGTCCCGGCCGGGGGCCTCCGGCGTGTGCTTCCGCTTCCACTGCACCGGGGCCGACAACCAGTACCGGGTGATCGACGGGGTCAGGGTCACGGCTTCCTGACTAGGCTGGAGGGTGCCGGTACATCGTCGTGGCGGCGCCCCGTCAGCACACCGCACCTCGCACTACGCGTACGGCAGGAGTCCGCCTCATGGCAGAGCGCAAGCCGATCGAATCCTGGCTCACCGACATGGACGGTGTCCTCATCCACGAGGGAGTGCCGATCCCGGGCGCCGACTCCTTCATCAAGAAGCTCCGGGAGAGCGGGAAGCCGTTCCTCGTCCTCACCAACAACTCCATCTACACCCCGCGTGACCTGCACGCCCGGCTGGCGCGGATGGGCCTGGACGTGCCGATCGAGAACATCTGGACGTCCGCGCTGGCCACCGCCAAGTTCCTGGACGACCAGCGCCCCGGCGGTACGGCGTACGCCATCGGCGAGGCGGGGCTGACCACCGCCCTCCACGAGATCGGGTACGTCCTCACCGACCAGGATCCCGACTACGTGGTCCTCGGCGAGACCCGTACGTACAGCTTCGAGGCGCTGACGAAGGCGATCCGGCTGATCAACGGCGGAGCCCGCTTCATCAGCACCAACCCGGACGAGACCGGGCCGTCCGCCGAGGGCCCGCTGCCCGCGACCGGATCGGTCGCCGCACTGATCACCAAGGCCACCGGCAAGGCCCCGTACTTCGTGGGCAAGCCGAATCCCCTGATGATGCGGGCCGGGCTGAACGCCATCGGGGCCCACTCCGAGTCCAGCGCGATGATCGGCGACCGGATGGACACCGATGTGCTTGCGGGGCTCGAGGCGGGTATGAAGACCTTCCTCGTGCTGACCGGTCTGACGGCGCCCGCGGACATCGACCGCCACCCCTTCCGGCCCTCCAAGGTGGTCGACTCCATCGCGGACCTCGTGGACCGGATCTGACCCGGTCGGAGGCCCGGACGGCGTCGTGGCACTGACCCGTCCGGGGCCCCTGGAGATGCGGAACTGGGCGGAACGCGTGAATCTCTTTACACCAGGAGGTTCACAATGCGTTCAGTTCCGATTGCTCTCCGTGTCGCAGGGGTGGCCGCCGGCTTCCTGATTCTGGCGCCCGTCCCGGGTACCGCGCACGCGGAGGAAGGTGCCCGGCTCACGGACACGGTCCACCCCGTCAGAGCGGAACCCGGGAGCGAGGTGCAGGACGGCCGGGAGAGCGGTGTCGTGGACCGGCTCCAGATCGTCACGCTCACGCCGCCCTCCCGCTTCCAGCCCGACGACAAGCAGGGCGAGGAGGAGGACGGCAAGAGGGACGAGGGGTCCCGGGACGGGAAGAAGGACGACGGGTCCCGGGACGGGAAGAAGGACGACGGGTCCCGGGACGGGAAGAAGGACGACGGGTCCCGGGACGGCAGGAAGGACGACGGGTCCCGGGGGCACGGGGACGGCTCCGACGAGGACTCCGACGACGGCTCCCACGAGGGAGACGGCCCGGAGGACCTGGTCGAGGGCCCCGACCCGGCCGAGAGCCCCGTCGCCCCCGTCCGCGCCGGTGGCGGCGGCGCCGCCGACCGGCTGGCCGCACAGAGCGCCGAGTCCGCCGACACCCAGGGCCCCGGCACGCCGCACACGGTGATCGGGCTGCTCCTGGCCGGAGCGGCGGCCGTCGCCGTGGCCTTCCGCAGCGCCCGCCGCCGGCGCGTCGGCCCGACGGACCGGGACTGATCTGCCGTGCCCTCCGGCGACGAGGCGCCTCCGGGCAGCGGTCGGCTGCTCACCGGAGTGGCCTGGGCGGTCCTGCTGATGGGCTTGTGGCTCTGGGGCCGTGAGGCCAGCGACGGTCCCGGTGGCTCCTCGGCCCCCACGACGGGGGACGTGGCGGCGGTGGGCCGTCCGCTCGGCGTACCACTGCCGCCCGCCCGGGAGCCGCTGGCACCGGCCGGGCCCACCAAGGTGGACATTCCCTCGATAGGGGTCTCGGCCCCCGTCGTCGCCCGCGGCCTGGACACGACGGGCGCGGTCGAACCGCCGCCGTTCGCCACCCCGGGCGCCGTCGGCTGGTTCGGCACCGGAACCCGGCCGGGTGCCGAGGGCGCGGCGCTGTTCGTCGGCCACGTCGACACCAGGACCGAGCCGGCGGTCTTCTACGGCCTCAGCGCGGCCCGTCCGGGTGAGTCGGTCAAGGTGACCCGGACCGACGGTTCGGTCGCCGTCTTCACCATCGAGGATGTCCAGGTCGTCAGCCGGGACCGGTTCGACGCCCGGAAGGTGTACGGGGCGCACCACCCGGGCCGGGCCGAACTCCGGCTCATCACCTGCGGTGGCACCTACGACAAGAAGACCGCTTCGTACACGGCGAACGTCGTGGTGTCCGCGTACCTCACGGACGCGCGCGGCATCTGAGGTCCGCTGGAAGCGGCGTTCGGGGCCGCCGGGACCGCGCCGCCGGGCGCGGTCCGGGACCTCCCACCCGAGAAGCGCACCTGCCGTCCCCGGCCGCGTCCGGCGGGGAGGCACCGCGGCCTCGGTTACCTCGTGGCCGGCGGATCGCGTGTGTCAGGATGGATCCGGCCGGGCTCGTTCCGGCAGCGGGGCGCCTGGGGGGTGGTCCGGCATGTACCACAGTGCACCGAGGGGGAGTGGATGTACGGCAGTCGAGTCGGGCGCGCCCGATGGACGGCGGCCGCGATGGGGGCCGTTCTGCTGGTGGCGGGATGTTCCTCCTCGGACGGCGACGGTGACAAGCCCGCGGCGCAGCAGCCCAAGGCGACGGATCCGTACTGGGTGAACCCCGAAGGAAACGCGGCGAAGCAGGTGGACTCGTACCTCGATGACGGCGACAGCGCGAACGCCGAGTTGATCAGGAAGATCGCGGCCCAGCCGGTGGGGGAGTGGATCGGCCCCGACGACCCGGAGGGCGAGGCGCGGGGGTACACGGAGGCCGCCGCGAAGGCGGACCGCGACGCCCTGCTGGTCCTCTACAACATCCCGCACCGGGACTGCGGTCAGTTCTCCAAGGGAGGTGCCTCGGACGGCGACGCCTACCGCGCCTGGGTCGACAAGGTCGCCGAGGGCATCGGCGACCGCCGGGCCACCGTCGTCCTCGAACCGGACGCCGTGCTGCACCTGGTGGACGGCTGCACCCCGCAGGAGTACCACCAGGAGCGGTACGACCTGCTGAAGGGGGCCATCGAGCGGCTCGGGCGACTCCCCGCGACCAAGGTGTACCTGGACGCGGGCAACGCGGGCTGGGCGGACCCGGGCTCCCTCCCGGATCCGCTGCGCCGGGCCGGCATCGACCGGGCCGACGGCTTCGCGGTCAACGTCTCCAACTTCCAGACGACCGAGGCCAGCAAGGACTTCGGCCGCAAGCTCTCCGCCAAGGTCGGCGGGAAGCACTTCGTGATCGACACCAGCCGCAACGGCAACGGGCCGTACACGCAGGGCGATCCGAAGGAGAACTGGTGCAACCCGCCGGGCCGCGCCCTCGGCGAGGAGCCCACGACGAAGACCGGTGATCCGCTCGTCGACGCCTATCTGTGGGTGAAGCGGCCGGGCGAGTCCGACGGTGACTGCAAGGGCGGTCCCAAGGCGGGCGACTGGTACCCGGAGTACGCGCTCGAACTGGCCCGCAACAGCGAGTAGCCGTACCCACGACATCGAAGGGGGCTCCCACCGCGGGAGCCCCCTTCGACGTCGTGCCCGTTCGCCGTCCCGCCCTACGGGACCTCGACCCAGACGGCCTCCGACGGGGTGCCCTTGTCGTCCGTCACGAACAGCATGTACCAGCCGGACGGGACCAGGGAGCGGTTCTTGGGCACGGTGACCTCGAAACCGCCCGCCGTCTTCGTCATCTCCAGCGCGATGGACCGCTGGTCGACATCGGTCACATGCGTCACCGCGCTGGGCCGCATCAGCTTCGCCGACTTCAGCTTCGCCGCGTCCGGACTCTTGAAGGTCGCCGAGCCGCCGCGCGCGATCTTCTTCGGGCCGGTGCCGATCTCCGGCCGGGAGTCCCGGAAGAGGTAGGGCGGGGTGTAGATCTCGATCCGCTGCTCGAAGACGCCGGGCTTGGTGTTGGCGTCGTCGCCGAAGAGCGAGTCGGAGCCGAAGATCATCACCCGGCCGTCGGGCAGCAGCACCGAACCCGAGTGGTAGTTGCGGCCGACCCGAGGGTCGGCGACCCGTGTGTACTCACCCGTCTCCGGGTCGTACGTGCGCGCCTCCAGGACGTTGGAGCCGCTGCGGCCCCGGTAGTCCTCGGAGCCGCCGGTGACCAGGACGCTGTCGTCCGGCATCAGCGAGGCGCTCGGGTAGCGCGTGCCCTTGTCGAGGGAGGCGCCGTCCTTGAAGCGGGGCTGCGGGTCCTTCAGGTCGACCAGCCGGGACTTCTCACTGGACTTCTCGGACTCGCCGACCCCGCCGCCGCCGATGACCATGAACCGCTGGTCCTGGGCCGGCGGCAGCATCACGGTCGCCGAGGTCTCCATCAGGTCCGGGTCGCTCAGACCGGGCACCTTGGTGAACTTGTTGGTGTCCAGGTCCCAGATCCCGGGGTCACGGCCGACGTCCGCGGGACCGTATCCGGCGTTGGAACCGGAGTAGAAGAGCTTCCCGTTGTCCATCAGGAAGATCGCCGGGTAGGTCGGGAAGCGCCGCTCGAAGCCGGTGTACTTCCACTTCTTCGTCTTCGGGTCGTAGATCTCGTCCTTGCCCGGGACGATCTGGCCGATCTCGTCCAGGCCGGACAGGGACAGGACCCTGCCGTCCTCGAGCGTGGTGAGCGTGGGATACCAGCGGGCCTCGTTCATCGGGTCGACGGTGATGTACTTCTCCGCGACCGGGTCGAACTCGAAGGCCTCCCTGATGCCCTGGAAGTCCTTCTTGTCGAGGGCGAGCTTCTGCGCGATGCCGTAGACGTTCCGGTTGTCCGAGCCCTTGAGGCCGTGCACCCGGTAGTTGTCCTCTGTGCCGGTCTCGTACGACTTCCCGGACTTCGCCGCCTCGACGTAGATCCGGCCGAGACCCGCCTCGGTGCGCAGGAAGCGCCCGGTCTCCTTGTCGAAGACCTTCTTCGCCTTCTCGACGAGGACCGGGTCCTTGGAGACGAACGTCTTGCCGTTCTTCTTGCCGGTGAACTTGGTGCCCGCGGGCAGGGTGATCGGCTTGTCCGGGTCCTCGTTGTGGACGATCATCAGGCCGCCGGCCTTGGTGACGTCACCCTGGAGCTTCTCGTACCGCTTGGTGCCGCCCGCGACCAGCAGCTTGCCGTCGGGCAGCTGGGTGTGCCCGGCGCAGAACATGTCCTTGGGCGTGGGTATGTGCTTGAAGTCGTTCGTCTTCGGATCCCACAGCACCGACTCGAACTTCTTGGCGTCGAAGTTCTTCTGGTTGTTGCCGGAGCCCGCGATCAGCAGCACCTTGCCGGTGTGGAGCAGGGCCGCGTGGATCGTGTTGATCTTGTACTTGTCCGGGACGTCGAGGAAGTCCCAGTGGCCGTTCGCCGCCTTGTACTCAGGCCGGTTGATCTTGTACTCGTGGTACTGCTCCGAGCCGTACCGGTACATCGCCGGTCCGTTGAACCCGGCGATCGCCGCCACGACCGCCGCGCCGATCAGGATCCGTCGGGCCCGGTTCTTGCGGTGGTTCGGCCGGACGGGAAGTGTGCTCATTTCTTACGTCCCCCAAGGGCGATCTGCATGGTCTGGTCCGCGGGGGCCCACTGCTGCTCATGGGCGGCAGGGGGCACGGCCCCGGAGGCCCCGCCACCCGTCCCCGGCTTCGCGCGGCGCCGCCCCCTCCGCTTCTGCTTCTCCTCGCGGATCGCGTACCGCCAGGCGAAGATGGGCGCCGCGGTGATCAGCAGGGCCAGGCCGGCCCAGGTGATCATCGCCGGGTGGTCGTGCCCGAACCAGAACGAGGAGACGAGCGAGCCGCCGAAGATCAGGATGAAGAAGAGGTGGATCCGGAACGTGCCGAAGAGGGTGTCCGGGCTGGAGGAGTCGCCCTTGGGCGTCACCACGAACTTGCTCTTGCGGCGCAGCGCGGCGTCCATCAGGGAGCGTGCGTAGATCGGCGCGGAGAGCGCGGACATCACCATGCCGGCCAGGCCGCCGGAGCCCTCGGGCTCGTGGGGCGACACGTTGTGGCGGCGGTTCCAGATGTAGAGGCCGATCTGCAGGGCCGAGGCGTTGCCGTACAGCATCATCCAGATGGCCGGGTCGATCTGCACGCCCGAGGCGCCCATGCCCAGGAACAGCGCACAGCTGAGGGCCGCCAGGATCCAGTTGAGGGCGGACATCGGGTAGAAGATGATCATCATCGTGTAGTTGAAGAGCTTTCCGGCCGGCAGTGTGCCGAAGCCCTTCCAGTACTGCTTGAGGATCGTCTCGTACGTGCCGCGGGACCAGCGCAGCTGCTGGGTGAAGAAGTCGGTCCAGGCGGACGGGCCCTCGCCGACGGCCAGGACGTCCGGGGTGTACACGGACCGCCACTTGTTGCCGGTGCCCGGGTTCTTGGCCCGGTGCATCTCGAAGCCGGTGGCCATGTCCTCGGTGATCGAGTCGTACAGGCCGCCGATCTGCTTGATGGCGCTGATGCGCACGGCGTTGGAGGTGCCGACGAACATGGGGGCGCCGTAGCGGTTGCCGGCGCGCTGGATCAGGGCGTGGAAGAGGAACTGCTGGGACTCCGCGGCCTTGGTGACGAAGGTGTCGTAGTTGCCGTAGACCTGCGGGCCGATGACGAATCCGACGTCCGGGTCGCGGAAGTACCCCAGCATCCGCTCCAGGTAGTTCGGCAGCGGTACGTGGTCGGTGTCGACGGACGCGAAGAAGTCGTAGTCCCCGCCGTGCGCCTCGAGCCAGGCGTTGTAGTTGCCGTGCTTGGTCTTGGCCCGGTGGGCGCCCTTCTCCTGGTTCCACTTGGCTACGCCCTTGCGGGAGAAGTGGTGGACGCCGAGCCGTGCGCAGACCTCCTTGACGGCCGGGTCGTCGCCCTCGTCGAGCAGCCACACGTGCATCAGTCCGCGGTGGCGGATCTTCACGGCCGCCTCGAGCGTCTTGGTCACCATCTCCAGGGGCTCCTTGCCCGGCACGAAGGAGGTGAGGAAGGCGACGCGGGTGCCGGACTCCGGCACGACGGGTATCGGGTCGCGGGCGACGAGTGTCGCGTGCGCGTTCGACAGGACGTTCATCGTGCGGAAGAGCTCGATCAGGCCGATCGAGACGAGCATGACGACGTCGAGCCACAGCAGCAGCTCGTTGTTCAGATTGGGGTCGCGCTCCGTCCAGTGCTGCGGCTGCATCAGCCAGGCGAACAGGCCCAGCGAGACCAGCGGCGCGGCCCCGAGGAGCAGAGCGGCCCGGACGCGGTGCGGCTCCTGCGACAGCAGCGAGCGGTACTGCACCTTGTACGGTTTCGACGGGTCCGGCTGGGTCAGGGGACCCGCCAGCCGGCTGTAGTGCTCGTAGTCGTACCTCGGCAGCGCCTTCCTGGGGCGCAACCGGTGGCCTCCCGTCCTGAGCTGCGGGGGAACCCGAAGCTGCGTGGTCCGGGAAGGGTCGTCGTCCTGCTGCCGGGCGCCGTTCGGCGTCGACGTCATCTTTCATCCCCCCGCACGCCTGCTGGCTGCGTGATCGATCGGCCGTGTCCGGACCGGGGCTCCCCTGGGCCAGCCGGTACCGGACGCATCACTGGCAGGCCACCGTATCCGTAGACATAAGACGATGGTCTTCCGGTTGCATGATAGGCGTGCCGAGCGTTTGCCCCATCGCTCCGGCTGAGATGTCCGATTACATTGGACGCCCGTCTCTCGGTCGCCTCCCCGTGCAGTCGTTGACGGCGGTTTGTCCAACCGGCGTCTCAGCGGGAAGAATCCCCCGCGTGGCCAACGCACTGCAGGAATTGGTGAAGATCCGGCTGGAGCAGCAGGGCTGGTCCTACGGCGAGGTGGCCCGGCGCGGCGGCATCCCGCGTTCCACCGTGCACCACCTGGCCACCACCGAACGCGTCACCCGNGGAAGAATCCCCCGCGTGGCCAACGCACTGCAGGAATTGGTGAAGATCCGGCTGGAGCAGCAGGGCTGGTCCTACGGCGAGGTGGCCCGGCGCGGCGGCATCCCGCGTTCCACCGTGCACCACCTGGCCACCACCGAACGCGTCACCCGCATGCCGCAGCAGGCCACGCTCGAGGGCCTGGCCAGAGGACTGGAACTGCCCCTGGACTCCGTCCGCAGGGCCGCGGCCGAAGCCTGCGGAATCCACCTGTACTTCGAGGAGACCCCCGGCACACCCGCCGACCCCGAGGTCGCCACCCTCATCGCCAGCGTCCAGCAGCTCTCCCCGGCCGACCGCCGGCACGTCACCGCACTCGTCGAATCCCTCCTGCGCAACACCC
>NZ_JASHLT010000072.1:28189-30264 GCF_030056615.1 Streptomyces sp. HNM0645
CCCCGGCACGGAACCCCCCACGGGCCACGACACCGACACCCACCCCGCCACCGACTGAACCGAACCCCGGCGACATCCGTCCCGACCGCAGGGCGTCGACGGGAGGGGTGTCCGGATTTCGGTGCGCGCCGGCGAGGCGCGGGCGGACGTGTCCTTTCGATGGGGATCGTCGCCTTCGGTCCGGTAGCGCGCACGGCGCACCGGTTGATGCATTTGCTGGTGAAGTATCAGATAGCCCGGAAATGCGCGCGATTGGGGGTCTATTCTCGCCCCGCGGGGTGGGTGAACCGCCCGAAGCCTCCGTGAGAGGGGTGGACGTGCTTGTCGTTCCGGGAGCGCTCGCGACCGCCGTCGTCCGCGACAGGACGGGAGAGCCGGTGGTGCTGCTGTCCGGTGAACTCCCCTCCGCCCTCACCCCGTCCGGCGTGGACGAGCTGCTGAACCTGGCCGCCGCCGTACTCGGAGCGGAGGAACTGGAACTCTTCCGGCGCTGCCTCGCGGCACTCCGCTGCGGCGGGAGACTCCGGGAGACCCGTATCGAAGTGAGCGGAGCCGTACTGACCATCTACCGCGGCTGACCCGCGATCGGCAGCGGGCTCCCGGGAGCCGTCTCCGGGAGCCCACGCCGACCGCCCGTCGGATCGGGCGGCGCATCAGACCGGATCAGAACCGGCGACCGCAGTCCCAGCCGTATCCGGCGTGGTTGCGGTACCGCCCGTAGGCGTCGTACCAGTGCGCCCTGTGTGCGGGGCGGCGCTCCCACAGGCGGCGGCAGTCACGGTCCCACCGGTTCCGGTGGCGGTCACGGACGTGGTGCCTGATGTGCCGCTGATCGAGGTCGGTGCAGCGGTCCACGCCGCGGAACTGCTGTGCGGCGACGGGTGAATGGGTCGGAGCGGCGGTGGCCGTGCCCATCAGGGGAATGGCGCCCGCGGTCGCGGTCAGGGCCGCCGTCGCAAAGACGCGTGCGAATGTTCTCACCATTTTTCTCCTGGTTCGAGGGATTTCTGGTGGCCCTCCGGACCATACGCGGATTCCGTATCCGGGTTCATTCACGCATGCGCGTGGAGAGGTCTTTTCGGCGCATTGCCGGCACTGTCCGGCAGTCGGGCAAACCAGGCCTGAGCTCTGCTTGGCGAGGATTTCGCGAAATGTGGCGGCGATGCCTGAGAACACTCGCGAGGGTGACTCAACTACGGCGTTTCGCTTGTGGTTTGGGCATGGGCGGTAATTGGCGGGGACTGCAATTCGGCTGCACCGGGTCCCGGGTTGAAGAATTCCTGCGCCCGATTCGGTCGGAATCGGGAGCTGCCGGAACGCTCCGCCGCCGCCCGGAAATCCGCCCCGGGTTGCGTGCAGTCGCCGCCCCGTCGCTCAGCCGCGGTAGATGGTCAGTACGGCTCCGCTCACTTCGATACGGGTCTCCCGGAGTCTCTCGCCGCAGCGGAGTGCCGCGAGGCAGCGCCGGAAGAGTTCCAGTTCCTCCGCTCCGAGTACGGCGGCGGCCAGGTTCAGCAGCTCGTCCACGCCGGACGGGGTGAGGGCGGAGGGGAGTTCACCGGACAGCAGCACCACCGGCTCTCCCGTCCTGTCGCGGACGACGGCGGTCGCGAGCGCTCCCGGAACGACAAGCACGTGCACCCCTCTCGCGGAGGTTTCGGGCGGTTCACCCGTCTTGAGGCACGAGAGGATAGCCATCAGGAGCCCTGTCGTTGCCGCCCGGATTCGGCCGGATTGAGCCGATCGGGTGAGGCTTCATGCGGGCCGGTGTCCGTTCCGCTCGCGCCCGTCACCTTTCCCACCTGCGGCTTTGGTGGGCATGAGCGGCCTTCGCCGTGGCGGGCGGGATGTTCCCGTCCCTTGTCGGCGGCTTCGCGGAGTTCTACTGTCCAATCTCGTCAGACAGATCGTCCGGCATGGATGGACGCGTTCGGAGACGGGCGCACTTCGCCCATGCCCTTCGCGTAAAGGACCCACCCATGCTTGGCATGCGAGAACTGGACGCCGAGGCAGCAGCGGAGCTGCTGCCCGGGCGTGAGGCCCTGGGCCGGCTGCGGTTCAACTTCGTCAGGACC
>NZ_JASHLT010000073.1:0-27634 GCF_030056615.1 Streptomyces sp. HNM0645
CGGCCCACCCGGAAGCTGATCCAGGAGAAGAACGGGAGCAGCAGCAGGGACAGAGCGGTCAGCCGCCAGTCGAGTGCCAGCATCGCCACGACCGTGGCCACCACTGCGGTGAGGTTGGAGACCAGGGATGCGGCCGTGGACGACACGGTGGCCTGCATCGCCCCGATGTCGTTGGCGATGCGGGACTGCACCTCGCCGCCGCGGGTTCGCGTGAAGAAGGCCAAGGGCACCTTCTGCAAACGCTCGTAGACGGAAGTCCGGAGATCGTGCATGACCCGCTGACCGACCGTGGTGGACAGCAATGTCTGCAGGACGTCGAAGACGCCCGACACCAGGGCGATCACGATCATGCCCATGGCCAGGAGACCGAGTAGCCCGGTGCGCCCCTGGGGGATCGCGGTGTCCAGGATCTCGCGCAACAGGAAGGGTGAGGCGACGGCCACCAGCGAGGAGGCTCCGACCAGGAGGCCGACGAGGGCGATGCGCCCTCGGTAGGGCCGGAAGAGGCCCAGGACACGACGGAGTTCGTGGGGCCGCTTGGTGGGGCCGGGCGGGGCGGTTTCGGGAGTGCGGGCGGCGGGTGGACGGGGGTCCGGGGTCCTGAGGGAGTCTGCGGCGGGCATGGCTCAGTCACGGGCCTTGGTAGCGGGTCAGTCCTTCAAGGATAACTTGCTCGGTTTCGCACCTTTCGTTCCTGGAACGCGCTTCATGACGCACCGCATGAATGGCCGTACCGGCTGTCATCAGTGATGCGGTGCGCGCCATTCCACCGCACCATTCCACCGCGCCTTCGGCCGTCGTCCCGGCGGGGGTGGGAGGTGACGCCCTCGCGGCCCCCTCGCGGGCTGCTGAGGTGCTGTGGCAGCCCCGCCGGAGGCGGTGCCCTGCGGCCGGGCCCGCGCCCGGCCGGTCCGCATGAGCCAGCCCGCAGCGCGGCAAGACACCACCCGAGCCCGTGCCGACCGGCACCCTGGAACGCTACGGCTGCAGACCGAGCGCCTGCGGTCGATTCAACAAGTCAGGCACTCCCTCCGCTCCCGCGGAAAGGTGCCGGCCCGTGCGGGTCAGCCCGCCAGTTCCGGGTACAGGGTGGCAAGTCCCTCGGCCAGGCCCGTCTTGACCTGCCGGGACCTGTCGTCGGCCAGCACTTCGTAGGCGTCGGTTTCGATTCCGTCCAGCGCCTGCTCCGCCACGCTTCCTGGCGACGTCTTCGGTGTGTCGATGTGCGCCGAGAGGTCGGTGTCGACGCAACCGACGTGCAGCCCGGTGACGTTGATGCCGCGCGACCGTAGTTCCAGGCGCAGCGCGTTGGTCTGGGACCACAGCGCGGCCTTCGAGGCACTGTAGGCCTCCAAGTCGGGGGAGGCGATCCAGGACAGGACGGAGTGCACATTGAGCAGATGGCCGCCGCCATTGGCCTGGATGATCGGGACGAACGCCCTGGTCATATTCAACGGGCCGTAGAAGTTGGTCTCGAACTCGTGGCGGATGTCGTCCACCGGTGAGGTCAGGAGCGACGCTCTGAGGGTCGTGCCGGCGTTGTTGATCAGGATTGTGACGTCGCGCGCCCGCTCCGCCGCGGCGGCCACCGACGCGGGGTCGGTGACCTCCAGGGGTAGTGGGACCGCCTCGGGGTGGGTGACGCTCCGCGGGTCACGGGCGGTGGCGTAGACCTTCCTGGCGCCTCGGTTGCAGAGAGACTCGACCAGGGCCCGGCCGATGCCTCGACTGCCTCCGGTGACGAGGACTGTCGAACCTGCGACGGAGGTCATGGGTCTGCTCCTGGTCCGGTCGCCGCTGCGACCTATGACTATTTCTATCGTATACTAATGCACCCCTTTATTGCCGAGGTGGATGCAATCCGATCAAGTCGGTTCGAACGATCGCGATCGACGAGTCTCAGGGGGTCACGCACGTCAATTCCTCGGGCGCCTTATTCGACGAGATCGGAAACATCGGACCCGTTTACGGGAGTCCCCTCGCGACGCATTCCACAAGATCCCGGTGAGTCTGCGATGCCATCGTGCGACGCGGGCCGGGGAGGGGGTGCAGCCCACCCACAAGAATCCGGGGTGTCCTGTCGCAGTGAGTCGGATCTCACCCCGCTTCGACCTCCGGTGTCACGAGCCCACCGCCGGCAGGCGCACCACGCCGAAGCACGCCATCAGGAATCCGGAGCGACCATACGCCGACGCCAAACGCCCAACGGCTTGGACCAGGGGCGGAAAGGCTGTCGGACCTCGACACACCACACTCATCCAGCAAATCGACAGACCACCCCCGTGGTGTGGACACGATGACTGCCGGTTACGCGGTCGCAGACAGACGGTTCCCGAGGCGTAAGGAGCCCCTTCCGGAATTCTTCAGATGAATCTATTCCCGACGCGGAACGGATATCCGTCCACGGGCACCGGATGGCCAATCCGATCGCCGGAAGCATGTTCAGGTGAAATTCTGCCGCACAAGCGCGGACCCGCGCACATCGTGCTGCTGGGTACCCTGGCCGCCCTGTTCACGGGCTCCCTGCTCCTCATCGAGGACATCGACCAGCCGTACGCCGGGATCATCCGCATCACCGGCAAGACCGTGGCCGACACCGTCGACGACATCGGCGAGGACATCGCCACGGACCACCCGGGGCGCGCACCGCCGTTCGACGTCCGGGGCACCACTACGCGACGATCGACGGGGTGACCGGGGTCCGACGGGAGTGCGACTGCTGTGTCCGGGGCGTGGACAGCCGGAAGTGCCCCTCCGCGCACACCGCGTCCGTGAGCTCCCAGGGCGAATCCGCCCGCCGGCAGAGGGATGCCTGCAACGCGACGGGCGGGCACGGGGCCGCAAGGCGTGGCGGCCGTGCCGACGGTATCCTGGATCAGGGGCCGGCTCCTCCGAGAGGAGGCAGGTCCATGGGGGCTGCGCCGAGTACGGCGGTGGGAGTGTTGGGTGCCGGGCATCTGGGCTCGGCGATTGCCAATGCTCTCGTCCTGCGGGAGGTGACCCGCCGGGTGGTGCTGTACGACCGTGTGCGCGCGCGTGCTGAGGGCGAGGGCTGGGACATCGCGGACGCGGTGTCGCATCTACGGGAGCAGGACGTGAGGGTCACGGACGACCTGCGCCACCTGTCCGAGGTGGGTGTCGTGGTGGTGGCGGTGGGGCCGACCGTGGCCACCGGCCAGGACAGGCTTGAGCTGTTCGGCGTGAACGCCCCCATCATCAAGGACGTGGTGGCATCACTCGATGCGGTGGCGCCCGAGGCGGTCGTCGTCATCGTCAGCAATCCCGTCGAGCTGCTGACCAGAGTCATGCTGGAACACACGCACCGCCCACCGAATCTGGTGCTGGGCAGCGGGACGGTGAACGACACGGCTCGCCTCCGGTACGCGTTGGGACGGCGGATAGGCGTCGACCACGCCAACGTCCACGCCTACGTCATCGGGGAGCACGGGCAGAGCGCGTTCGTCGTCTGGTCGTCGGCTCTCGTCGGCGGAGTCCCGGTTACGGCGTTCCCGGCCGGCCCCGGCATCGGCTGGGACGAGGCGAAGAAGGATCTGGAGTCGTTCACCCATTCCAGGGGAGCGGAGATCCACCGGCGGAAGGGCCATACGAGCTTCGGGACGGCTACGGCGGTTGCGGCGCTGGTGCAGTCGGTGGTAAGGGACGAGAAACACATCCTGCCTGTTTCGTGCCTGGCGGCGTCAGGTTATGGCCTTCCACCCGGAACGGTCGTCTCCCTGCCCTGCGTGGTGGGCGCGTCAGGGGCTGAGCGGTGCCTCGTCCTTCCCATGGACGAAACGGAATCAGCGCGCCTGAACTCGTCCTACGCCGGCCTCCAAGCTGCCTACGATCACAACCCGTTGTGAGGGTGTCAAATCGGGTCTGCCGCACGATCGGGTGACATCTGAACTGGCTTTGCACCTCCCCTCCTACTGTGGAGACCGTGACCGGAGGGACAGTTGGGGGTCATGGCATCCAGGAAGCGCATCTACGACGCTGAGTTCCGTGAGGGGGCGGTGCGGATCGTGACGGAGACCGGGAAGCCGATTCCGGAGGTGGCCGAGGATCTGGGCATCCATCCCGGGACGCTGCACGGCTGGGTGTCGCGGGCGAGGCGTAACGGGTCGTCGTCGTCGGACCGGCCGGCGTCCGAGCCGCCGGGCGGCCGGCTGCGGGAGAGCGAGCGGGCGGAGCTGGAGCGGCTGCGGACCGAGGCCGGGGAGAAGGACAAACGCATCCGTGAGCTGGAGATGGAGCTTTCCGATCTCGTTGTCAAGCGGTAGGTGTAACAGGCGGTGATGATTGGTAGCGCTGTCCGTCACGGATCATCGCCCACAGGACGTTGACGCGGC
The DNA here is from genome assembly GCF_030056615.1 of Streptomyces sp. HNM0645. Classification (NCBI taxonomy): domain Bacteria; kingdom Bacillati; phylum Actinomycetota; class Actinomycetes; order Kitasatosporales; family Streptomycetaceae; genus Streptomyces; species Streptomyces sp. HNM0645. Next base: position 4,350 of record NZ_JASHLT010000073.1, read on the forward strand.
GGTGGGCAAGGGCAAGCAGGGCTTGTTTGTGCCCTTTCCCCACGCTGCGCTTCCGGTTCGTAGTACGCCTTGGACTCCGGGCGGCATCGCAGGCTGACCATGGCCGATAGGTACCCGGCTCGCAGCAGTCCGCGGCGGTAGCGCCTGGGCCTGTGGAGGTTGCCGCTGACGCGGCCGGAGGCACGAGGTCTGGGCGCCAGCCCGGCGAAGCCGGCCGGCCGGTCCGCGCTCCCGAAGGCGTCCATGTCACCGCCGGTCGCGGTGATGAACTCGGCGCCGAGTCTGGGGCCCACCCCGGGCAGGCTGCGGATCACCTCGGCATTCGGATGCTCGAGAAACCGGGCCTCGACCAGAGCGTCAAGCTCGGCGACCTCCTCGTCGAGGGCCGTCACCCCGTTCGCAAGCCGGACCACCATGGTGGCGGCCAGCTTCTCGCCGGGCAGCGCGGTGTGCTGGGCCTGGGCGGCCTCCGCCACGGTTCGCGCCAGGGCGGCGGCGCCGTGAACCTTGCGGTTCTTCAGCCAGGTCTCGATCCGTTTCGCTCCCGCGCGGCGGATGGCGGCGGGGGTCTGATACCCGGTCAGCAACATCACCGGACCCTTGTTCGTCAGATCCGGAGCAGCTGAGGCGGACCCGTCCGTGGCGGTCGGAGCGATCAGCAGCTGCAAGGCCGAGGAGGGCATACCGCGGAACCGACTGGCGGACCGTGTGCCGCAAGGCTTACGGCGCACGGCTCCGGGGAATGTCCCCGGAGTCCGGACGCGGTGGGTGACGGGGCCCACGGGTATCGTCCGGCGGTCAGGGGGGTGGGCATGGGTGCTCTGACACCGTCGGCGTTGCCGCCGCGATGCCTGCCGACCGTCCCGTACCGGCCCCCCGACGACCTGGAGTGCGGAAGGCGCCGCCGGACGGAAGGACTTGACGGCTCGGCCCACGGGTCTCGTTGCCTGACGTACGCCCCGGGCAGCCGGGCGTGCGGCCCCGGCGATCAGACGCACGCACTTCCCAGCTCGGGGTACGGACATCCCGCTCCTGGCTGTGGAGTTGACGGCGCCTGGCGCGGACTGCCGTGCCCGGTGGACGGGCTTGGCGGTCGCCGCGCGTCAGCGCCTGGCGGGTGCCGCGGGCGGGCTCGGCCGGGTGACCCGCGCCACGTCGGCCGGCCGGTACCGTGTCCGGAGCGTGGATGACGACCGGCACCCATACCGAGGATCCGGCCGGCGACGCGCTTGCCGGACTGTTCGACCCTGCCGTCGCCGCAGCCCTGCGCACGGCGTTCGGCGACCGGCTGCGGCAGCCCTACATGCGCTGGCAGCGCGGAGGCTACAGCGGCGCCGTGCTCGCGCGAGTCCTGTACACCCGGCCGGACGGTGGCGACGACCACCTGATCGTCAAGGTGCTGCCGACCGCCGAGGAGGCCGGTGAACCCGACCGGCACAACCGGGCACGGGCGTCGGCCCCGGACTTCGCCGACCGACACATGGTGCTTCAGCCCTTTCTGCCGCTGGACCTGCCGGACGGGCGCCGCATCATGTTCCAGTCGGTGGAGGAGGACCTTTCGAACACCCACACCCTGGACAAGATCCGGACTGCCGACCTGCCCGAGGCGTGTGCGGCCCTGGTCCGGCTGCTGCTCGTGGACTGGAACGGGGCCGACTGCCGGCAGGTCCTGCGCAGGCCCGCGCCGACGGTCGCCGAGTATCTGCGCGACGAATTGCGCGACGCCCTGTCCCCGGGCCGGACGGCGTACACATGGGCCGACTCCCGCCATCTCCTGTCGCCCGACGAGGACTGTGTCGAGATGCCCGACGAGCCGGAGCCGCGGCTGTTGCCCAACCCGGTGACAGCCCTGCGCCCGGACTCGGTACTCGGGTCCGCCACGGTCGACTGCCTGATCGGCCACACCCACGGGGACCTGCACCAGGGCAATGTGCTCGTCCCGCTGCGGGGCGGGCTCTCGCGGGCCGACGGACGTCCGGCGCTCCGCCTCGTCGACCTCTCGCACTACGCGTCCGATGCTCCCCTGAGCCGCGACGTCGTCGCGCTCGTGCTGTCACTGTGCGGCGACCACCTGTCGTCCGTGGAGCACGGCACCCGGCGCGGCGAGGCGGCGGAGGACCTGCTCGAGCTCGTCCTCGACCCGTGGCGGGAGGAGCCATCGGGGTTGCTGCCCCAGAGCCTGGACGCGTCGGTCCGGGCCGTCCACCGCGCCTGCCACGACATCCTGCCGCCGAGTCATCGCGAGTCCTGGCACCGGCACTACCTGCTGTCGGTCCTCGCCGGCGCCCTGGTCCACCTGTCCTATGTGAGGCACGGCGAGTGGGGACGCTGGTGGTTCTTCCGGCTGGCCGCACGGGCCGCGCACGCGGCACTCCGGGCACTGCGCCCGGATGTCAGGCTCCCGGCCGATCCCCGGCGCCCACCCCTGATCTGCCGCTTCGTTCCCGGCGCGGCACACCGGCAGGAGCCCGCCGAGGCGACGCCCCGGCCGATCCACTGGCTCTCGACGACCGGGTATGGGCTGCTGACGGCCCCCGGAGGGCTGGTCGGGCGACAGCGGGAGACGGATGCCGTCCGGGCCTTCGTGGCCGGCTCCGGCCCGGACACCCCCGCCGCGCTGGTGGTGCGGGCGGTGGGCGGCATGGGCAAGTCGGCCCTGGTGTGGAACTTTCTCCAGACCGGTCTCACCGAGGTGCAGCGGCGGGAGCACAGCGCTTTCGACGTAGGTGTGTGGTGGTCCTTTTCCGACCTGGGGGGCGAGGCCGGGGCCCTCGTCCGCTCCCTCGCCTCGCTCGGCGGCCCGTCTTCGGACTCGCGGACGGACTCCGAGCTGTCCCGCGCGCTGTCCGTGGTGCAGAGCCGTCGCTGTCTGCTGGTTTTCGACGCCCTCGAACGACAGTTGTCGGTCTATCAGCACGGCGAAGGACCGAGTCGGCCCGGTGCGAGCGGAGGGTCGGCCGGAGCCGGCGAGGAGGACACCGAGTCCGGAAGCGGAACCGGTGAGGGCGGCCTCGGCCTCGGTATCGTCGACGAGCGGGTCGTCGCCCTGATTCAGGGTGTGCTCTCCGGCGGCGAGTCCAGGCTCCTGGTCAACACCCGGCTGGTGCCGTCGCTGCTCGAGAAGTCCCGGCAGGTCGCCCACCTCGATCTCGGGCCTCTGGACACCGCGGAGAGCAGTCTGCTCAGCAGACGGTTCGGGGTGTCCGACGACCCGGTGCTCGCCACAGAGATCGAACGGCTGACCGGCGGTCACCCGCTCTTGACGCAGATCGTCTGCCGTGCTCTGGGCTCCCGCCTCGTCACTCCGAGCGAACTGGCCACGGCCGTCGCCCACAGCGGCATCCCGGAGCAGGTCACCGACGAGGTCGCCGTGACCAGTGCGGCGGTCCTCGAAATGGTCGTGACCGCCCTGTCGGAACGGGAACGCCGAACGGCCCGCGTGGCCGCCTCCGCCGCCGATGNGCAGGTCACCGACGAGGTCGCCGTGACCAGTGCGGCGGTCCTCGAAATGGTCGTGACCGCCCTGTCGGAACGGGAACGCCGAACGGCCCGCGTGGCCGCCTCCGCCGCCGATGCCTGGACGACCGCCGAGGTGCACGCCATGCTGCGGCGGCTCGGCGACGCTGCCGAGAGCACCGACACGACGGAGCACACGCTCTCCAGGCTGGTCGGCCTCGGGTTGATGGGCAGGGTCACCGACAGCGACGGCACCGCCCGCTGGTCCATGCATCCGGTCGTCAAGGTGGCGCTGGCGCGCGAGGGCGACACCGGGGCGGTCGCCCTGGCCGTTCTCGCCGAGCTGCGGGCCAAGGGCGCGGACGTGACGCCGCCGCGCGTGCGCGGACTGGGGGACCTGCGTGGCCCGCTCGAGTTCTTCCACGCGCTGTGCGACCGGGCGGACGCCGACCCCGCTCTCCACGACGCCTACGACGAGGCCGGGTCGTACTACCTCCGCACGCTGCACACGCCGCTCACCTTCGCGATCCGCGAGCACCAGGAACGGATGACCCTACTCAACCGGCTGTGGCCGCACGGCATGCGGAGCGACAGCCCGTTGCGCACGCCCCAGATCCGGGCCGGTGTGCACAACGCCGCCGCGCTGACGTACCAGTGGCTGGGTCACAACACGCGCGCCGCCGAACTGCTCCGGGAGGCACTGCGCACCCCCGGCCGCGGCGCCGACCCCACGGCGTGGAGCAACCTTGCCTCCGTCCTGCTCTACACCGACGCCCTGGAAGAGGCCGGCGAGGCCGCGGTGACCGCGGTGCGTCACGCGCTGGCCAACGCGGCGGACACCTCGGTGCCGCTGACCTACCTCGCCCTGGTCCTGGCGCAGAGCGGTCGCCCAGTGGAGGAGGTCGTACGGCTGCGGGACCGGCTCGGCAGCGCCTACCCGACGCAGGAGTGGCTCGCCCTGCGGGACGGGGACCTGGCACTGTGGGCGGGTGAACCCGAGCGGGCGCTGCGCCTGGGGGAGCGGTCCCTCGCTCTGGCGAGTACCCGCCGCAGCGGATACACCGCCCCGCTCATCGAGGCGGGCCGCCTTACCGGACAGTGCCTGGTTGAGCTCGGACTGCTGGACGACGCCCTGCCGCTGCTGGAGCAGGCCCTGGGCCGCACGCGGCAGTTCGTCCTGGTCCAAGAGGAACTCCCGATCCGTATCGCCCTGGCCCGTGCATATGCGCCGCGCGACGCGCAGCGGGCCCTGCGCCTGCTGGCCGAGGGCTTCGACCACCGCGCGGAGGGCGAGTACCGGTGGTTCACCGCCGAAGCCCACGCGACGCGCGGGGACATCCTGCGCGACCTGGGCCGCACGGAGACGGCGGAGCGACACCGCGCCCGGGCCCTGGCGCTGGCGTCCAGGCCGACGGGATGGGAGTACGCGCCGCTGCTGCGCCGACTGAATCCCTCCTCGCTCACGGACGGTGAACGCCCGCTGCCGGCCCAGGTGTCGGCGCTGCTCGGCGAGCGGACCTGACCCATCGCACAGCGGCGGGCCCACCTTCATTCCGTGGACGCCACCGACGCCGCGCCCGAGCTGGGACGGTTCCCCGACGCGTGTGAGAACCATCGGCCGGAGTCACCCCCCGTTGTGCGGAGTCCCGCCGCACCACGTTGTGGAGTTCGGTCATCGCGGCCTGGAAGTCGGACGGGCGGGGCCTGCGACCGCCTCATTCAGGCACGCGAGACTCTCGTCCCGATCCACCACCTGCCCTCGGACCGAGAAGCGGTCCAGCAGGTCGTTCGCCGGCTCCCTCAGCAGCCCCGGCGTCCGAGGCCCGCCGGGTTCCGTGCGGCCGGCGCCTCCCCGGTGCAGGGTGACGGCTGCTTCCAGGTCCTCCAAGTCACCTGAGGCGGCGTGCCGTAGACGCAGCGCCACGGCGAGTCGGGGCCGACCATGCTTCCCGCTCGGCATGAGGCTCACGCCCGTCAGACCGTCGGGTCAGCGCCCAGGCGATCCAGTTCTCGCATCGCCTGGACGAAGTCCTCTCGGTCATTGCTCTGGAACCGTCGGAAGAACCAGTCGGGCACTCGGACCTGTTGCAGCCGAGTCTGGAGGAGCACGTCCTGGACCTGCCGGGCCAGTTGGAGCAGTTCAGGCACATTCTCGGCGGGGCACCCGCGCGAGACGTGTGCACGCATGGCATCCATGACCACCGCCTGTGCGTGTTCACGAGCCCCGGCGGTGTCCCACTGCGCGGCAGCGGTCTCCACCCCGAGCAGGAGAAGTCCCAGCGAAGGCACGAACCAGTGGAGCAGCAGGTCGGACACCGTCATCGAGCCTGCCAGCCCCGTCACGACACCGGCCAGGCTCCAGACCAGCAGTCCGTACGTGACGGCCGTGGCGTACCGTCGACGCACCCGGGCACCCCAGCCGAGGGTTTGCAACTGGCAGGCGAGGACGTCCAACGGGCGCTGCAACGCTGTTGCTTCGTAGAAGTAGTCGCGCAGCCGTTCCTCTGACGCTCTGTACCCACGAGCCACGCGGCCCACCTCCTGGGCGGGGACCGCCGGGCCACCCCCGAGGACGGTGTTCCACGGGAGCCCGAGCAGACGTACATCGAACATTTCCTGGAGCAGGGCCGCCCGCCGCTTCTCCGTGATGCCCCGCAACCGCGCCCCCGCCGCGTACGCGAGTGCCCACATCAGACCGAGCAGGGTGCCCGGTGTCTCCAGGGCGGGGACGAACACGCCTGCCACGCCAACCGCCGCCAGGAGCAGCGAGAGCCAGATGTGCGCCAGGGCAAGCCGTTTGGCCCGGCTGTGGGAGACGGAGGCCGCCTTGAGCAAGAGCAGCAGGTCGGGGTCGTTCTGCCGGTGGAGAATCGATGTTCCCGGTGCGGCCAAGGCATGTCCCCCGATGCGTTGACGCGCCGCCGCGGGCCCAGGGCGGTCGGCTCGGCGGCGTACCGACCGCGAGAGGAGTCATGCCCAGACAGAGCCACCTACATACGTCGAAAGGCCGTGTCTCCGGGCCATCAGGAGAACCGCGCGGCGCCACTGGGTCGGGAGCACGGCCAAGGTCAGTGAGCCCGCACCTCCAGCCGCCCGTCCGTGCTGAGCAGCGCGATCAGCCTGCCATCGCGGGAAAGGGCGACATCGGCGCCGGTGCCGGACTGTTCGAGCTGGGTGCCGCCGTCCATGGTCGGAATGGACAGCCGTCCCCGCCTGAGCCAGAACAGCGTCCCCGTCTCGGTGCAGATCAGCCGCATGCCCTTCGCTCCCAGCGCCTCCCTGCCCTCCCTCTTGGTGAGCTTGCGGCTGTACATCTCTCCTCCGTCGCTGGTGCGCCATACGACGACCTCCTCGAAGGTGACGCACCCGACATGGCTGCCCGAAGGCGAGACCGCGAGTTGCAGGCCGGGATCAGGGGTCGTCTTCCGCATGAACCTGGGCAGAAACGACAGGCTGTTGGCCACGCTCCGTCGAAGGGGCTCCTGGCCACGGCGGTAGATGTGTACCTCTCGTGAACTGGCCATGGCGATGACCGAGGCGTCGATACTGACCGCGCTCGCCATCATCGAAGGCGGGCAGGACAGGGTCTCGATCGGCGTCCCGTCCTCGAAGTCCCGGACGGTCAGCTGGTGTCGGTCGTGCGTGGCGAACACGTCCCCGCCGCTGGTCACCAGGAAGTGCTCGCCGTTGCCCAAGAGGACCGGCGGCCGAGGGATCGCCCGTCCTCCCTGCGGGAAATGGGTGATCTCCAGTTGCTTCGGGCGAGCCACCAAGACGGTGTGCGTCAGGGACGCGACCAGCGACTGATGGCCCAGACGTAGGCGCGGCGCGCGGCCCGTGGTGCCGGGCAGCTCGTCCCCGGAGGCGGTCCAGCGGCGCACGCCTCCCTTGCCGTCGATGGCCACCACCGTGTCATCAGGGCCGAATCCGACCACGGCCAGCTCGTCCGGCGCCCCTGTCCGTGTGTCCCACAACCGCCGCCGAGGCACCTCGTCCGGTACGAACTCCGCCGCCCATTCTCGTGCGGCAGGGCCCACCCGTCCGAAGCCGGCGGCCATGGAGAAGGAGTCCCTGCCCGGCTCCAGCGGTGACAGCCTGGCCTCGGCGCCCTTCCCCTCGCTCCGTGCCAGCACTTCGCCACCTGCGTGGGCCGCGAGCCGGGCGAACCATGTTCGGCCGGCTTCGCTGATCTTCGTGTAAGTCGTGAAGCGCAGCGCCGTCGCCATGAGGGACAGCAGAAACTGGCGCTCCCACGGATCGCCCCAGCCACGCATCGCCTCACGGGCGGCAAGGCGGACCGTTGCCACAAGATCGGCCGCCTCGGGGACGATCCGCGCGCGATGAGCGGCATCCGGGTCCACGATGAACCGGATGAGGGCGTGGCGCTGATCGGGCGGCAGCTCCTGCTGGTGATCTACGTGCGGCACCAGAGCGGACAGCAGCAGGGTGGCCACGTCGCGGCCGAGATCCGCGCTCACGCTGAAGGTGCACAGATCGATGAGCCGGTACGCCTGTGGCTGCACCAGCTTTTCCTCTCTGGGCACGAGAACATTGTCCAGGTGGAGGTCACCGTGGCCGAGTCCCCGCAGGATCGTGATCACCGGATCCGTGAGCGCTGAATGCCCTCCCTCGACGAGCAGGTAGGGATTCGGCAGCCGCATTCCGTCGCTGTAGAGCCAGGGCGGTGCGGGATCCAGGACGCGTAGCTCCTGACCGAACGCCTGGAGGGAACCGCCGTGCCTCCACACGTCGTTGAGCTCGCGGCGGAGGAACTCCGAGACCGTTGTCTGCTCGAGCCCGGCGTCCTTCAGCACGTCTTTGTTCCAGTCGGAGAGCAGTCCCCGGACAACCGCCTCGATGACCGGTTTCCGTTCATCGTGAGGGAGGGCCCCCGCTGGGAACACATCGGTCAGGCTGTCCCCGGCGACTTCTTGGAACATCACCGTCCTGCCGTCCGGGAGGTCCAGTGACGGATGAGGCTGATCAACCAGGTGTTGCCGTGTGAATTGCTCGGCGGCCTTCAACGCCTCCGTATGGGCGGCTGCCTCCGTGCCGGGCAGTCCAGCGCAGATCACCTTGACGACGAGTTGCTGAGGCGGGGGCGCGACAAGGGCGACGAACAGGACGGCGCCGTTGTAGCTCGTGCCCGGCGAGGTCCACACCGGCCGTCGCAGATGCAGATCGGACCAACCAGTGTCCTGTGCCTGACGCAGGAGACTCTCGACGACCTCTGGCCCGCAATGTGTGGTGATCCACTGGAGGTCTTCCTGGGGGATGCGCAGTGGCACCGGGGGAACCTTTCGGAAGGAGCGTAAGGAGATTGTCCAGCGTGGCATGAGGCGGGATCGCCTGAGCGAGATATCGGCCGAATCACCCCTCGAATGACATCAGATCACCGGTTGCTCGCCTTTCGCATCGTTCTCACACGGAGCCTTGCCCAACCCGCGAGCCCGGCTGGCCGGTTGGGCTGACAGACTGGTGAAGGCCCTGGTAGATGGGTTTTCGACCAAGAAGAACCCGTGCCCACCAGAGGCTTCGCATGCCCGTCTACCCGTCCGGGCTGGACGTGTCCAGCGGGAAGACCAAGGCGACACCGCCAGGTAGCCGGTTGTTGACGTGCCCCACGAACGCGCAAAGTGCGGCTTGTCATGGCGCAGGACGGGGGGCCAAGAACACCGCCCCAGCACCCCTCCTACTGAGTACCGGTACTCATGCGCTGGGCCGGACCACGCCGGCAGTCTTTGGGCGTATGAGCACGAGCACAAGCCTGTGGCGCTGGGCAAAGGAGTACGACGGGCCGGTGGCGTTCCTGGTCGCAGTGGGGGACCTGGTCCTGTCCGGTGTTCTGTTGCAGTCGGTGATCGCCTCCGGGATCACGTCAGGGGCACCGAACGATGCAGAACAGGCGGCCGTGCGGCAGGCTCAGGACACCGCACAGACGATCTGGGGCGTGTGGCTCGCCGCCGGACTCCTGATCGCGGCTGCGCTACGGATGCCGCGTACGGCGATGGTGCACTTGGCCGCCATGCTCGCGATCCCGGGCGCATTCGTGGCCTACGTCGCGGCGCACCACTGAGAGTCGCGACGTAGGGGACCGGGCCTGCGCCAGCTACGCCGCCACGACGTCGTCCGTCTGGTCCTCGGTCTCGGACGACGACCAGCGGACCTCCGACATCCGCCGGCAGCGACATGACCGTGCCGGAAAGGACGCTGCCCTGGCGCGGCGGCGCGCCGAGGAGGAAGCCGCCTCGGTCGCCGAGATCCGAGCTCTGCACGGAGCCGAATGCCAGCAGCTGTGTCCGCTGGTGGCCCGGTCCGCCCGGTGCCGACGAGCACCCCGTTCCTGTGCCACCGTGTGCCCTGCCATGGTCATGAACCACCCCCGGCCGCAACGGAGTTGCAATACGCCAGATTCCTTCGCCCTGTCAGCCCTTCACGCCTTTCAGCCTGGTTCTCACTATAATCTCCAACCGTCAGTCAGACGCCGGGCAGGGAGCGAGTGCCGGATACGCGTCGTTGTCCGGCCGGAAGGTGGGTATGCCCTCCGATACACGGCACCGGCAAGGGCCGTGCGACGCCCGCGAGGAGGACACCGACGATGTTCTGCCACGTCTCCCCCCGGTGGAGGCCCTGATGTCCGCCAGCGGCGCTGTGAGCCCCGAGGCCGAGGAGAAGGCCGTGGACACGGCCTGGCGCGTCCATGCCGCGGTGGGGGAATGGACAGCCCGGGTCGATGCCAAGGCATCCTTCGCCCTCACCCTCGAATCGGCCGCCGGAGCCGCGATCATCGCGCTTTCCGGCAGCGGCAACATCTTCGTTGGCCCGCACGGCTGGGCGGTCCGGTGCCTGTTCTGGTCCGGCTGTGCGTCCATCCTTGTCGCGGCCGTCCTCGCGGCACTCGTCGTCACGCCCCGCCTGCGAACCTCCGCCCTGCGGGCCGAAGCACCCGACAATTTCCTCTATTTCGGCCATCTGATGCACCGTGAGGCCGAGGAACTGGCCGAGTCGCTGCGGCGCGCCCAGCCGCTTCCCGTGCTCAGCCGGCAACTGGTCATCATGAGCAGAATCGCCTGGACCAAGCACCGGCACTTGCAGTCCTCCTTGGTCTCCTTCGCACTCGGCCTCGCCCTCGTGGTGCTCGCCGCGGTTGCGGCCTGACGGCGCCCGACCCCACTCACGCACCGGCGTACAGGTGCGCCGCCCAGAGGGACGGGGCCCACGGCCGCCGCGCTCGCCCTTGGTGCAGGGCGAGGTGGAGGGCGTACGCCGCGTCCCGCGTCTGCGGCGCAGTACCGCCCTCCCCCGTCAGCCGGGTGTAGAAGTGGACGGCGATCTCCTTGGCCGCGGTGTCGTCGACAGGCCAGAGGGTGCCGATCACCCGGCGGTAGCCGGAGAGCAGGAACCCGGCTGTGATGTGCACGGACTCGTCCGCCAGCCGCTGGTTGGTCAGCGTGGTACTGCACGCCGACAGGTAGGCGAGGTCGGCGCCCTTGATGTGCAGGGAGGAGATCGCGTCGACCGTGAGCCGCGCCGTCCCGCCATCACGTCCGTTGCCGTTGCCGTTGCCGTTGCCGCTGCCGTCGCTCAGCAGCAGTCCGCTGCGTCCCGGAGCACCCCACTCGCTGACGGCGTGGCAGGCGAAGTGCACCACCGGGTGGGCGGGCAGCCTGTCCAGCACGGTCCGCGGCGTGCTGTGCGGAGGACCGACCCGGGTGGCGCCGGGCAACAGGACGGCGAGGCGTTCGATCTCGGTGGTCACGTGCCGCAGCGGCCGGGGCGCTCCGGCCGGCCGGGCCATGTCGACCAGCAGGGCACCTGTACCGGTCCCGGGCGCGGTGGCACCGAAACCGGTGACCGGTGCCGTCGTCCGCGCGGGCCGCCGCGCGTGGGCCAGGGCCCGGATGGTCGGCGTCCACGAGGAGACCGCCCGGTCCATGACGGTGCGGGCGGGCCCGCCGCGCGTCGGGTCCTCCTGGTGGTGGCCGGAGGCGTGCCAGGGAAGGAAGGCGGTGACACCGGCCGGGCACCACCAGATCCGCGGCCACTCACCGGGGCCATCGTCCGGCCCGAACGACCGGGTCAGTCCGATCCGCTCCAGCACGGGCCCCGCCACCCGGTCCCACTGCCACTCCAGGGTCTCGGTGAGTACCCGCATGCGCCGCTTGGCCTGCGCGTAGTCGGTCACCGGCGGAGAGCCCGGCACACGCCCCTCAAGAAGCCGTTCAGCCCGGCCGATCACCCGGTTCTCGGTCACGTCCGGCAGGCCGATCACGATCACGGGGGAGCAGGGGTCCGGGGTCACCACCAGTGCGTCACCCCGGTGCCTGCCGACCGCCAGCATGATGATGTGGCCGCGGTCCGCCTGCCTGCGGAGCGTCTCCACGGCGGGGCGCCCCAGGAAGTCCTCCAGTGTGGGAAGGGCCCGGATCCGGGTGAGGAGTGCGTGCCATTCCGCATCCATCGAGGCCCGTTCGGCGGCGATGCGCCGCAGGGCCCGACCGGGACCGTGCGGACCGCCGCCGGGACTGCTGCGACCGCCGGAGCTGTCCGCACCGGACGCTTCGTCGGCCCGCCCGGCGTACGCCTCGTCGAACTCCTCGCGGAGTCTGATGTGGTCGGCGGCGTCCCGTCTGTTCCGCAGAGCCTCGAACTCTTCGGCCAGCTCCGTGGAGGCTGCGCGCAGCTTGTCCAGGTCGCCCCGCATGTCGAGGGTCTGCTGGAGCATCACTCCGCGTGCCTGCTCCAGCAGTTCCACGGCCCGTGCCGGATCACCGTTGCTCAGTGCCGCTCCGGCCGCCTCGCTGCCCAGCCCCTCCATCTCCCCGAGCCCGAACTCCCGATCCGCGCGCGTCAGCCGCCAGGGAGCGAGCTGCGCGAGCAGGTCCACGGCGGACTCGTAGGACCGTAGGGCCCGATCGGGCTCGCCGGCTTCCAGGGCGGCCCGGCCGAGCGCGCGGGCCGCCTTGACCCGGTCCCCGACCGGGCTGACCGCGGAGCGTACGGCCCTGTCCAAGAGGCCCAGCGCCTCCTCCAGGTAGGTCCGGTCCGCCTCGGCGCGCCAGGCGCTGCGAAGCGCTGCGGCACAGCCGGTCAGAACGGACGCCTCGTCGGGATGGTCGGGGGCCAGGGAGGCGACGGCCCGACGGGCGGTGGCCACCGCCTCGCGCAGGGCGCGGGGCGAGGAGTCGTGGCGGTACCTGAGCCGCCACGCGGCGGTGAGGTTGGCGAGCCGGTGCGTCTGCTCGGGGTGTCCGGGCGGCGAGAGGGCGACGGCCCGGCGCCCGGCGGTGACGGCGGCGGCCAGTTCCCGCGCGCCGCCGGTCGCGGCGTACCGGAACATCAGCGCCGCGCAGAGGTGGGAGAGGAAGACGGGTAGGTCCGGGTGGCTGCGCTCGGTGACGACGACCGCGGTGCGGGCGGCGGCGACCGCCTCGCGGATCGTCCGCTCGGCGTCCTGCGGATCCTGCCGCTGGTGCAGGATCAACAGGGCCCCGGAGAGGTTCGACTGGTACATGGACCGGTCCGGGTGACCGGACGGGCACTCCGCGGCGGCCTCGCGGGCCGCTTCGACCGCCTCGGTCAGGTGCCGCAGCTCGTTGCCGCGCTGGTAGCGGGCCTGGAGCCCCAGGCTGATCTGGGACAGCAGCCGAGGTCGGAGCGGATGCCCGGCCGGAGCGAGGCGAAGCCCTTTCTCGGCAGCGCGGAGGCCCTCGACCAGGACGTCCGGCTCGCCGGTGCGTTCGTGCCGCGACCGCGATGCCATCGCGAGGTTCAGCAGGTACAACGGCCGGTCCGGGTCGTCGCGGTGCGCGGTGCGGACGGCGTCGTCGGCCGCGGCCGCGGCGTCGGTGAGCAGGGCGAGGGATCCGGTCCGCCGGTAGCGTCCGAGGAGGATGCCGCAGTGGTTGCTCAGCAGGGCGGGCCGCGCCCGGTGAGTCTCGGGCACCGAGTCCACCGCGAGCCTGGCCGCGGCCGCGGCCGCCTCGGCCGCGTCGTCGTCCTGGGCGAGGTCGCTCCACTGGTGGAGAGTGGCGGCCACGTTTGCCATGCGCAGGGGGTATTCCGGCTGCGCCGGTAGCAGGGCGGACATCAACCGGCGGGCACACTCCGCGGCTTCCCGCAGCGCGGCACGGTCTCCGATGCGGTCGTAGCGCATGCGGAGCACCCCGGTGAGGCTGGAGAGCAGGCCCGCGAGCGTCGGTGAGCCGGCCGGCGTGGCGCGGATCGTCTCGCGCCGGAGCGCCACCGCCTCGTCCAGGACCGCCAGTTCCCCGGTCCGCTCGAAAAGCGTCGCCAACGCGGTGGACAGGTTGGACCGCGCGGCGACCGCGGTGGTGCTCCCCGGGCGCGCCGCGTCGACGGCCCGGCGCGCCGTGGTGATGCTCTCCTCCAGGACCGACTCGTCCTCCACTGCTTGGGCGCGGACGAACAACTGGTGGGCCAGTGAGGTGAGATGGGCGGCTTCGTCGGCGTGGCCGGGCGGCGTCGCGGCCACCGCGCCACGGCCGATGTCCACCGCCTCGTCGAGATCGGCGGTGGCGCCGGTCCGGTAGTGGCGGTCGAGCAGGGAGTTGGCGAGATTGCCCTGGATCTTCAGGTGTGCGGATCCGCCGTAGGCCGCGGCCTGTACGGCGAGTCGGCCGGTGTCGATCGCCTCGTCCAGAACCCGGGGGTCGCCGGTGCGGTCGTAGACGTCCTGCAGGGCGAGCACGAGGTTGCCGAGCGTGTCGGCTCTGGCCGGGTGGCCGGGCGGCGTGGCCGCCACCGCTTCCCGCAGGGCGTCGACCGCGGCGGACAGCGCGGGTCCGCAGTCCGCCGCGGAACGTGCCGTAGCGCGCAGGGCCCGGCCGAGCGTCAGCAGGTACCGGTGCCGTTCCGGATGGCGAGCGGGCATTGCGGTGAGAGCCGCGCGGCAGATCTCGGAGCACTCGTCGAGGACGGATGGGTCGCCGGTGACGCGGTACAGGTCGAAGAGGGACTGGGCCAGCGCGAGCCCGAACTCCTCGGGTCCGTCGAGGGCGTCGCCGCCGCACTGCACGGCCCGTCTGGCCGCGTCGACGGACTCCCGTACGGTGTCGGCGTCCGCGCGGAGTGTTCCCAGCGTTCCCAGTACGGCGGAGAGGTTGGCGAGGGGTACGGCGGCCGAGGGACCGTCGGGCCCGAGGGAGACAGCCAGCCGAGCGTGGGTCGCCGCCTCAACGAGGGCGTCCTCGTCGTCGGTGAGCTCGTGATGCGACAGGAGGGCCAGGGCGAGGTTCGTGCGGTTGCGCGCCCGGCTTCCGGACGGTGCGGGATCGAGGGAGACGGCCCTGCGGCCCGCTGCCAGGGCCTCGCGCAGGTCCTCCACGTCACCGGTCCGGCCGTAGCGGGCGTGCAGGGCACCTACGAGGCTCATCAGGCGGTCGGCCAGGTCGTGGTCGGCCGGTCCGGCGGCCGGTCCGTCCTGCGCCGCCGGAGCCGGACCGATTCCGGGGCCGGACCGGGGATCGGGCCCGGGGTCGGTTTCAGTGCCGGGGTGCGTGTTCACGGCGGGCTCCGTCGCCGCGGCCGCCGTGGTCTCGCCAGGCCGGAGAGCCTCACGCGCCGCCGCGACGGCGTCGTCCAGCAGCCCGGCCGCGTCATCGAAGCGGGCCAGGGTGAGCAGAGCGGCAGAGAGGTTGGACAGGTAGCCTGCCCGGCGGCCGGTGCCGGCCGGCTCGGTGGCCGCCAGGTGCCGCAGGACGAACAGGGCCGGCCGCAGGGCCGTTCCGCCGCGGCGGCCCTGTCCGTGCCGTTCCATCGCGGTCACCATCCCGTCGTGGCACGCGCCGGGCGAGAGACCGGGGGCCGCAGGGGGGCCGACGCCGGGCAGACCGGTCACCGCGGCCCGCTCGTAGAGATCGCGGACGGCCCGAGGCGGCTCCGCGCCCTCGGCGACCAAGGGCAGGAAGTACCAGGCGGCCGTCCGCAGGTCCGCCTCCGCGCTTTCCCCGCCGGCTTCTCGGGCCGCCGCGTGTCGGAGGTGCAACCGTCCGGCCGCGACGGCCACCTCCACGTCGTCGAACAGGTCGCCGGTTCGCTCCAGCAGGCGCGCCAGGGCCTCCTCAGCGCCGTCCCTGCCGTCGCCGCCGGGCGTCTCGGCGTACGCCCGGACGGTCGCGAGGAGGGCCGCGCGGTCGGCCGCGGGCCGGGTCACCTGGTGTCCCCGGCAGCCGGAGATGTGTACAGCCAGGCGTCCGCCTGGAAACGCTTCACCACTGCGGTCACCCGGGTGAAGTCGCCCGGGTCCAGCCCAGGATGGCCCGGAGCCACTACCTGCTCGTAGAGGAACGTGCTGACCAGCACGCCGAGCTCGGCGTTCCGATGGGGCGCGAGGGCGTCGCGCAACGGAAGGCTGTCCAACAAGCGGCAGAAGCCGAGGACCGCCTCCCCCTCGTAGCCGTTGGCCCCCGCCGCGAACGTGCCGACGTCGCAGGCCATCCGCAGGCGCATTCGGTCGGTGTGCCGGTCGTTGTCCTGACGGAGCAGGGCCGCCGTCGAGTTGACCAGCCCGGGCAAGGCCCGGGTGACGTCGGTTCGCAGCGGCAGGACGACGTTCATGCCGTCCCCGTTGCGCTGGTGGTTCGTCTGCGTCAGGTCGAACCCGAGGTCGCTGAGGACCTCGCGGATGAGTCGGTCCAGACGCCGCTGGAGGGCCGATCTGCCCGACGCGTCCCGGTCGGAGTAACCCACCACGTCGACACCGAAGCCCATGCGCATCTCGGTGAGGCGGCTCACGACCCCCGCCCCTTGCCCGTACGAAGGCGCAGAGCCCCGCGCCATGGGCGGCGCCGACTGCTCGGCCACCCGGAGAGCGGGGACGGGCACGGGCAGCCGTACGGTGAACCCGTCGGTGCCGGTGTGGGGGTGCATGCCCAGCGCCGCCTCCTCGGTGAGGGCGTAGCCCGCCTTCGCCGTGACGCGCACCTCCTCGCGGTCGGCCGGCACCAGCAGGACGAACCATCCGGTGTGCGAGCCCAGCCGGACCTCGCCGCCGTCCACCGCGCGATGACGCCAGCGACAGGTGTGTCCCCCGACGCCGAAGACGGTGATGTCCGGCGTGAGCGCGGGCAGCGGCACGCGTGTGAGCGGGCCATCACCGCCGCCTTCCCCGTCCCCCGTGCCGTTCGCCTCCGGCAGGGCGAAGTCCAGGTCCCGCGTCAGTACGTAGGTCTGTGCTGGCTCGGGCCCGGTCACGCCGGCAGGCAGGGCCGCGGTGACGACGAGGTCCCTGGCGTCGAACGAGAAGCCCGCCTCCACCCAGCGCGGTCCCGGTACCTCCGGGTCGAAATCCACGTCGTACCGCGCCTTGACGAGATACGCGTCGACGCCCGGCAGCCCGGACGGGGCAGGCGGTAGGGACCGCATCTGCCAGCCGTGGAAGACGATGTTGCCGACCGTGGCCCCCGTCGGATGCGCCGTCCAGGAGCGGACGTCGTCCACCAGGTACAGCCCGACCTCGGCCAGCGGTTGGGCCTCCTGCGGAGGTAACTCGGCACCGGACTCGGCGCTTTCGGCCAGGAACTCCATGGACACGGCTCGCTTCCGTCGCTGTACGGGCCCGCCGGCCCGACGAGTCATGACCGTCCGCACTCGGACGTTCCACCCCGCGGCTCGCGGGGCGCGGGGTAAGTAGTACGAAGGGTAGTCATTCGGTCGGACGAAAGCCCGACAGAGCGGCAGAGTGGGGACGTTCCCGAGCTCATCGGTCCCGAGGCATCGCACGGGCTGTCCATGGGCGAACTGCTGAACACCTATCGGCGCATGGAGGACCCGGACGTCTCGCGCGAGACCGTACGTGCACTGAGAAGAGCCGTCGCGGACCCTCGAGCACTCGGCGTGAGCAGATGTCGACGACGCAGGCGAGATACAGCCACGAGCCACCGACCTGCACGTATGTGATGTCGCCGCACCACTTCTCGTCCAGTCGTGCGGCGGTGAAGTCGCGTTGGACGAGGTCCGGGGCGGGCGGTGCGAGCCGGTCGGGGACCGTGGTGCGCTTGCGGCGCCGCAGATGGCGGCCTTCGAGCCGGTTGGCGCGCATCAGGCGCTCGACGCGCTTGCGGTTGACCATGTGCCCGTATCCGCGCAAGTCGGCATGAACGCGCCGGACTCCTTAGGCGCCCTTGTGCTCGGTGTGGATCTCACGGATCTCCACGGCAGAGCATCGTCGGCGGCCTGCCGCTCCCGGAGGTCTTCGCGCCGGCGATCCACCGGTGGTATCCCGAGCGCGAGACCCGAAGGACCCGGCATATCCGCTGGACGCCGAAGGTCACGGCGTGGGTGGAGACGAAGTCCCAGCGGCGGGCCACCGGCATGCCTTGCGCGGACAGCAGCACCATCTGGGCCTCGCCGCCAGGTCACCACCGCCCCGGTGCCCCGGCGGATGATCCGCAGCAGCCGTCTGCCCTCGTCATCGTCGATCTCGCGTACCCGCACCCGCTCCGCCACAGCTCAGCAGCCTGACCGATCCGTCCAGCCCACACCAGGTCCATCGCCGACACCGGCATGCCGTCGCAACCACGCCGCCTCCGTGGGCGTCAGATTCGGGTCATCCAGCTTCACCCGGACCACCTCCTGCATCCGTCCGGCCGGGTCGGTCCGGCAGCCGCTGCGGATACCGCGCAGCAACAGCCCCCGCCCGAGGCGGGCGGCGAATCCCGGCACGTCCGCACTGCACACGGTCACCATGGTCATCGCCACATCGGCAGCCGGATCACCAGCGCCCGCATTGCACCAGTCGATCACTACCGGTCCCCACCGGGTCAGAATGACGTTGCCTGGATGCAGGTCCAGATGCAGCACCCGGTCACCCTCCCCCGTACCGAACCGCCTGGGCAGCCACTCCGGTGCCGGCAGCGCATGCAGCCGATCGTGCAGGCGGCCCAGCTCCCGGCCGAGAGAACCACCCGCCATGGACGCCGGGCCAGCACATCCAGCATCGTCGGCCCGGCCAGCCGCTCGAGAACCATGTCCGTGTCGGTGGTCTCATACACCTGCGGCACGGGATACCCACATGCCGCAAGGTGCGTCATCAAGCGTGACTCCAGACCGGTGGGCCCCCGTGCCGGTACCGCCGCAGCACCCTGGAATCATCCAGGGCATACACATCGGCATCCCGGCCCTGCGCGATCAACTCCATGCGGTGCAGTCTGTCTTGACGGCCGAACCTCGAAGTCAGCCGCTGAGACAACGCCGCATGCAATGCGCGTCGTTCGTCCGGAGCGTTCCCCCTCTGGCCAAGGACCCCGGGCACGGCATTGACTTGCCAGAACACGGCACCGGTCAAGCGAAAGGGGCAAGGGCGTGCGCGCACGCGGCATCAACTACGACACCGGATTCCTGCCTGGGGAAGAGCTCTCCCGCAAGAGCTTCACCCCTGAGACAGTCCGCCACGACATGGCGGTGATCTCCAGGGAGCTCCACTGCGACGCCGTTCGTATCTCCGGGCGAGAGCCCGAACGGCTGAGCATCGCTGCCCGGCACGCCGCAGACACGGGCCTTGAAGTCTGGTTCGCCCCCTTTCCCGTGGACCTCCCCCGCGGCCAGTTGCTCCCGTTCTTCGCCGACTGCGCCCGACGCGCCGAAGCCGTGCGGGAGGCCGGCGCCGACGTGGTGTTCGTCGCCGGCTGCGAGATCAGCGCGTTCTGCGGGGGTTTCATCCCGGGCGATACCTACGGCGACCGCCTGCAGGCCATGGCCGACGCCGACATGGAGTGGTGGTCCTCCCTCGGACCGGTGCAAGAACGCCTCAATGACTTCCTCTCCGAAGCCACCGCGACCACCCGCACGCACTTCGGCGGGCGGGTCACCTACGCCTCGGCGCCCTGGGAGTTCGTCGACTGGCATCCGTTCGACTTCGTCGGCATCGATGCCTACCGGGCCGCCTACAACGCCGATAGCTTCCGGGACGAGCTGCGCCGCCACCTCGCTCACGGAAAGCCCGTCGCGGTAACCGAGTACGGAACCTGCGCATACCGGGGCGCGGGCGAAC
Organism: Streptomyces sp. HNM0645; assembly: GCF_030056615.1. Lineage (NCBI taxonomy): Bacteria > Bacillati > Actinomycetota > Actinomycetes > Kitasatosporales > Streptomycetaceae > Streptomyces > Streptomyces sp. HNM0645. Next base: position 23,818 of record NZ_JASHLT010000073.1, read on the forward strand.
GTGGCGGCATGGCCTGGCAAGTGCCGCACGACGCGGTGCCGGACGAGGACGAACAGGCACGCTACTTCACCGAACTGATGGACATCTTCGAAGAGGAAGGCGTGGACACCGCGCTCTGGTTCACCTTCGCCGGCTACAGCAGGCCCGGGCAGCACGACCTTGGCTCGTACGGCGTCGTCCGGGTGCTCGACGAGGCCCGCTGGGAACCGAAGGAGATATTCCACACGATGGCCGTCAGGCACCAACGCGGCTGAAGCGTCACGGCCTCCGTTCAGAAAGGACTCTCGGCGTCAGCCGCAACTGGACGCCGAGCGTCACAGAACGATGGTTCTGCCGCAGCCTGGCAGACGATCTTCTCCGCAGACTGCCGCCCGCAACCAGCACGAGCATCCCGAGAGACCGCCACACCAGCCCTTTGACCTGCGACTTCAAGTTGACGGAGGCTCTATGGTGTGCATCGCGAACGTCCACTGATCGACTCGGAGGTGTCATGCCCCTGCAGATGAGGCTGTGCGCGATAACACTCGACTGCTCTGATCCGCTGGCTCTGGCGGCGTTCTATCAGCAGGCCACCGGCCTCGAACCTCACCCGAAATCCGACGTCAACTTCGCCGGTCTCAACTGTGAGGACGGACTCTTCATCGGCTTCCAGCGAGTCGACGACTACCGGCCTCCCCGCTGGCCTGACCAAACTGTTCCTCAGCAATCCCACCTCGACTTCGCGGTCGATGACCTGGACGAAGCCGAGACCCGGCTGCTTGAGCTGGGGGCGAGCAAACCTGATCATCAGCCGAACGACAACAGGTGGCGGGTCCTCACCGATCCGGCTGGGCATCCTTTCTGCCTGGTCAGAGGCTGATAGACGCTGACGTCGACGACGTGCGTCGACGACTATGGCCGTTTGGGCGTGATGCAGCCATAGATGGTGGAACGCCCGACCTTGAAGGTCTGGGCGATCTTCGGGATGGGGGTGCCGGAGTCGTAGAGCTGTTGTGCCTGCTCGGCCTGTTCAGGAGTGAGTCGTGGCGGTCGCTCTTGCCGCGGGCCCGGGCGGCGGCCAGGCCGTCGTTGGTGGCGGCGCGTACGAACTCGTGGTGCAGGGCGGCGAAGACGGACATCATGCCGAGACGGGATCACGTGAGACGGGACAAGAGCCGGACACTGTATGGAGCATCTGATGGCGCAGCGGCGAGGGCTGTGGTGAACGCGGCGAGACGATGGGGTTTGGGGTGTCGCAAGACGATCGTTTACCGACACTCGAACTCCGTCGAGAAGGTCCACGCGGTTGAGCATCGTGGATCAGCGCGACCGCGGTGACGGCTCCAGACGGGGGTGTGTCTGCCCCAGGACGCTCCTGGGGCGGGGGACCATCGGCAAGTCACGGGAGCGCCCGATGGGGGAGAAGAGGAGGATGAACGCGGCCAGCGGCACTCCAGCCGTCGTGATCCACATGGCTGTACGGAGATCGAAGACAGTTCCCAGCCATCCGCCGAGCAGAGCGCCCAGCGGGATTGTTCCGTAGTTGAGGAAAGCCGTGCTCGCCGTGAGACGCCCGAGGAACTCCGGCGGGCAGTATCGTTGCTGGAAGCTCGCCTTGATGACGTTGCCGGCCACGACGCCTGCTGAGACACAGAATCCGCCCGTGGCGAAGAGAAGGAGCCCGGCTCCGGCGGAGGCGGCCGGGATGAGCAGCGCGAAGATCGCGAACCCGAGCTCGAACAGCAGCGTCGCGCGGGCGGTCCCGATCCGGTCGGCGACGCGGCGCGCGATGAATGCCCCGGCGATACCTCCCGCGCTGGCGGCTGCGATGAGTCCGCCGACCGCTCCGGGCGCCAGGCCCACGGTATGGACGAGGAAGACGACCTGGATCGACTGATAGCCCATGAGGGCCAGGTTGGAGGCCGCCCCGAACAACGTCATCGTGCGGAGCCAGGGATCGCGGGCGACCAGTCGTAGGCCCTCATTAACTTCGTCGAGCAGAGCTGTGGAGCGGACGGCTGTCCTTTCGGGGTACGGCTCGCGCTTGCGGATGCTCGCGACGCAGAAGAGGGAGAGTAGAAAAGTCGCCGCGTTGGCGAACATCGCGTTGACCGCGCCTGCCGTCTGCCCGATCAGGCCGGCGGAACCGAGACCGGCGATCTGGGCGGCGGACGCACTGCCGTGCAGCTTCGCGTTGCCTTCGGGTTGGTCTTCGGGCGCCAGAATGCCGGGAAGGTAGGCGGTGTAAGCGGTCTGGAAGAACACGGCGGCAGTGCCCGTCAGCAGCGCGACGACCACCAGCAGGCCAACGTTCAGATGGCCGGTCCGCGCGGCGACCGGAACCACGGAGAACAGCAGGAAAGACACCGCGGCAGCGGTCAGCATGACGGGTCTGCGACGCACCCGGTCTACCCACGCTCCGACCGGGAGACCGACGACCAGCCACGGCAGCCAGGCCGAGGCGCTCAGTAACCCGACCTCCCATGTGCTGGCGTGCAGGGTCGAGACGGCGATCAGAGGCATCGCCACGGCGGTGACGGAGGCGCCGAACTTCCCCGTGGTCTCTCCACACCACAGCAGACGAAAGTCCCGATGCCGACGCAGGAGACTGACACGTATCTCGTGGCTCATCCGTTTCCCCGTTCTTTGCGGGGGAACGACTGGATCTGCACGATGATCGGCAGCGCCCCCGGCGCTGCCTCTGCGTCGGGCGCGGGAGTGTGACGCGCGATCACGGCCATCAACTCGTCGTTGAAAGACTTGAGCTGTGCTGGCGTCATCCGCAGGTCCCGCCAGTCGGAGATGGTGCCGGCACGCTGCCAGTCGCCGTCCCAGTTCTCGCTCAGGTAGTTCGTGACCCGGCTGAAGTACTGCTGCACCAGCTCGTGCATGTAAACCGACAGGGCGCCCTTGGTGTCGGGGTCATTGTGGAATTCAGCGGTCTCCAAGACCTTCGTGTCCTCGACGACTCGCCACCAGCGCTCACGCTTGGTGCCGCGGCCCGTCTCCTCTTCGATGAACCCGTGCTGGGCAAGATGCCGCAAGTGCCAGCTCACGGTGCCGGTGTTCTCGCCGAGGCGTGCCGACAGTCCCGTGGCAGTGGCCGGGCCGTCGAGGGTCAGCATCTCCAGAATGCTCATGCGCAAGGGGTGCGCCAGGCCTCGCAGGCTGCGGGCGTCAAGGCGCCGTACGGGCTTGTGTTGGGTCGCCGCCCTAGTACTGCAACGGTCTTTGCCGTGACGGTTTGGCAGTCGGATCGTTGTGCTGGGCATGGGGTGGGATGTGGTGCCGGCGGATGTCCGGCGTTGGTCGTCTGGGCTGGCTGAGCTGCATGAACGGTTCGTGTATCGGTTCAACAGGCTGGAGCCGCGGGAGTCGTCGCTGGCGTATATGCGGGGGTTGATCGCTCCGTTGGAGCGGAAGAACGGCTGGACGCTGGCGGAGGAGGCCGGGCATGCGGCCCCGGACCGGATGCAGCGGCTCTTGAACCGGATCGACTGGGACGCCGACGAGGTCCTGTCCGATGTGCGGGACTACGTCATCGAGCACCTCGGTGACCCTGAGGCGGTCCTGATCGTGGACGATACCGGCTTCCTGAAGAAAGGAGTACGGTCGGCCGGAGTCCAGCGACAGTACTCCGGCACCGCCGGACGGACCGAGAACTGCCAGATCGGCGTCTTCCTCGCCTATGCCACCGAGCGTGGCCGCACCCTGGTCGACCGCGCGTTGTATCTGCCGAAATCGTGGACCGAGGACCGCGAACGCTGCCGGAAGGCCGGCATCGACGACACCGTGGAGTTCGCCACGAAACTGCAGATGGCCGAGGCGATGGTCGACC
>NZ_JASHLT010000074.1:0-26078 GCF_030056615.1 Streptomyces sp. HNM0645
CCCGCCTCGCTCCAGGGCCCCGACCAGCCGTCCTCCACGTCCTGCACTGGTCCACCTGGCGCCGCCGACGCCAGCACCAAGCCCGCATCTGTCACTACAAACGACGAGGCCACACCCCACCAGAACCCAAACCACCGTCACACCAAAGACCGTTGCAGTACTAGATCTCGTATGAGTTCTCCTGCCGGGGTGCCGGTGCCGCGTCGTGGCCCACTGGTCGCGGAAGTCGATGGCGGAGCACAGTGGCCTGTCGAAGTCCACCGTCGGCCGGATCTGGCGGAAGTTTCAGCTCAAGCTGCATCTGACGGACACCTTCAAGTTGTCCACGGACCTGTTGTTCGTGGAGAAGGTCTACGACGCCGCCGGGCCGCACTTGAACCCGCCTGAGTGCGGTGGTCCTCTCGGTGCACGAGAAGTCCCGGATCCAGACCCTGGATAGCTCCCAGCCTGTGCTGCCGATGATGCCGGGCATGCCCGGGCGGCGGACCCACAACTACGTTCGCAACGGCCTGACCACGCTGTTCACCGCCTACGATGTCACCACCGGCGAGGTCATCAGCTCCCTGCACCGCCGGCACGGGCTGCGGAGTTCAAGAAGATCCTGATCAAGGTCGACAAGGAAGTGCCGGCGCATCTGCAGATCCACCTGATCTGTGACAACTACGGCACCCACGAGACACCCGCGATCAGGACGTGGCTGTCCAAGCCCCCCGCTTTCATATGCACTTCACCCCGACCGGCTCCTCGAGGATCAACCAGGTCGAGCGGTGCTTCGGCTTCCTGGCCTGCCCAGAATATCCGCCGCGGCACCCACAAGAACGTCCAGACTCTCGAAGCCGACATCCCCGCCCGGGTCAAGGACTGGAACGCAGAACCCAAGCCGTCCATCTGGACCAAGACCGCCGAGGAGATCCTCGAATCCCTCGCCCGATACTGCCGACGGATCTCCGGCGCAGGACACTAGCGGATGTCGGGCAGGTCTCGCAGTTGCCTTCGTGAGGTGAGCTGGAGCTTGCGGAAGATGTTGCGCAGGTGCGCGTCGACGGTCCGGGGGCTGAGGAACAGCTTCGCCGCCACCTCCTTGGAGGTGGCGCCATCGGCGACCAGGCGTGCGATGTGCACCTCCTGCATCGTCAGCTGGTCCGATGCCTTCGACGCGCGGCTGCGGGCCTGCTCGCCCGTGGCGCGCAACTCGCCGGCGGCGCGATCGGCGAACGCCTCGAGGCCGAGGTCGGACAGCACCTCGTGTGCCGACCGCAATGCGGAGCGGGCGTCGCGCCGTCGGCCCTGGCGGCGCAGCCACTCTCCGTACAGCAGGTGTGCCCGGGCACGGTAGACGACCAGTGCGCTGTCGTCGAGCAGGTCGATCGCCTCCTGGTAGGCGGACTCGTCCTCGGTGACGAGGGCCCGCGCACAGGCCTCGATGCCGCGTCCCCACGCGTGCCGGCCGGCCTGTGTGCGCTCTTGGAGGCACGAGAGGGCTGTGGCGGCGACCTCGGTCTCGCCGCACCGTATGGCTGCCTCGACCATCTCCGGCAGGGCCAGACCCGCAGTGCCGACGGCGCCGTACTCGACTGCCTGCTTCGCTGCCTTCAACGCGGCGGGGTAATCGGCCAAGCCGTTGCTGAGTACAGCGGTCGCCCACTGCACGCTGAGGCTCATGCGGTGGTCCACCGACGCGAACAGTGCGACGGCTTCCTTGCGTCGCCCGCGCATCGCGGCCAGATGGAGGCGGGGGTAGACCAGTGGCGCCACGCCGGTGGCGTCGGCGATGGCCTCTTCCTCGGAGATCAGTTCCATCGCGGCGCCGAAGTCGCCCGTGTGCGCGGCCGCGGTGGCCTGCATGGCCAGTCCGATGGGCAGCGCGTGGAAGGAGCCGGACTCGCGGCCGGCGGCGACGGCACGGGTGGCGATGGCGTGCAGGGCGTCGAAGTTCCACAGTTCGGTGGCCACCATGAAGCCCAGTGACGGTCGCCTTGTCCACACATCGTGGTCGGTGTCGGCGAGAACCGGTCGGAGGATCTCCCCCGCCGCCGTATGTCCATCGCTGACCAGGCTGATCAGGCCGGTCAGGACCGCAGCCGCGCCGGATGCCGGCTCGGTCGACGGCGGGGTGCTCCGTGCGGCCTCCACCACCTGGTCGAGGCCGCCGAGCAGCAGGCCCATCTCGATGGCGTCCAGGTAGCAATCCGTTGACCAGGCAGGGTCGGTGGCGCTCAGCCGAGCCGCGGCGCGCAGGAGGTGCTCGGTAGGGCCTTCGTCTCCGCGGCGGCGGACGAAGGACAGCCTGCCGCGGAGGAGGTCGGCTCGGGCGGCCTGGCTGGGTTCGTCGGTCCGGAGGGTGGTGAGCAGGTCGGCTGCCGTATTGAAGTCGCCTACGGAGAGCTTGGCTTGGACGGCGGCGAGCACCCGATCGGCGCGTTGGGCCGGGTTGATCGTGAGGGCGGCGGAGCGTTCGAGGAAAGCGGCCGCCGCCGCGACGCCGCCACGTTCCTGGGCACGGGTGGCGGAGGCTTCGAGCTCGGCGGCGACCTGCTCGTCGGGGCCGGCGCTGGCCTGGGCGCGGTGCCAGGCCCGCCGGTCGGGGTCGACGGCCGGGTCTATCGCGGCGGCCAGCGCTTCGTGCGCCCTGTGCCGCTCCTCCGGGGCCGCTGCGCGGTAGGCGGCGGAGCGGGCGAGGGGGTGGCTGAAGCGGATCCGGGTGCCGAACTCGACCAGCAGGACGGACTGGGCGGCGGCGTCCGCGTCGATGCCCAGGAGTTCGGCCGCGCGCCACAGTAGGCCGGGGTCGCCGATCGGGTCGGCGGCGGCGACGGTCACCAGCAACCGGGCGGCCGGCGTCAGGAGCTCCAGCCGGGAGCGGAAGCTCTGCTCGATGACGCCGGGTACCGAGTCGGGCTGGGCGAATCCGCCTGCCATCCCGGCGAGTCCGGCGGTCCTGGGAAGCTCGACCAGGGCGAGGGGGTTACCGCGCGCCTCGGCCAGGATCCGGTCGCGGACCCGCTCGTCCAGCGGGGCGCGGACCGCCGCGGCCAGCAGTGCGCGGGCTTCCGACTCTCCGAGACCCTGCAGCACATGGCTGGGCAGTTCGTCCAGCTCGGGCCGACGGCTCGGCTCGCGCGCGGCGAACACGAGAGCGATCGACTCGGCCGAGACGCGGCGGGCGAGGAAGGCGAGGGCCCTGGCCGATGCCTGGTCCAGCCACTGTGCGTCGTCGACGACGCACAGCAGCGGGCGCTCCCGTACGGTCTCCACCAGCAGGCCCAGCGACGCGACGCCGACCAGGAACGGGTCGGGTGTGCCGGTGTCGAGGCCGAAGGCGATCTGCAGGGCGTTGCGATGCGGCGCGGGCAGCGCCGTCAGCCGGCCGGTGACGGGCGCGAGCAACTGGTGCAGCGCGGCGTACGGCAGTTCCGTCTCGAACTCCGCGCCGGAGGCCTGCATGATGAGGAATCCGGTCGCCGCCTCGTCGAGGCGCCGCAGCAGCGCGCTCTTGCCGATGCCCGCCTCACCGCGCAGGACCAGAGCGCCGCCCCGGCCCTCCCGTGCCGCTCGGAGCAGGGCGTCGAGCCGGCGTGTCTCATCCTGACGGCCAATCAGCACGTCCGTGTGTGTCTCGAGCATGTCCGAAACCTATGCGGTCGTACGCGGCAGAGGAATCCGGGAACGTCCTCAGTCGCCCAGGGCATGTCCGGGAGCATGCTGGGCGGCCCACCGGCGCTGGATCGCTGTGGCGACCTGCCGGACAAGAAGCTGGGTGGAGCGGGTTGGGGCCGTCGACAGATGCCCGGCCTTGGGCGCGATGACCAGAGACGCTTCGCGCGATGACCAGAATCGACGACACGCCGCCCGCGTGGGACGAGCGCTCCAGCAGGTACCGGGTTGGCCGTAGACGAACTCGCCGCCGGACCGGGGCGGCCGGCCCCTGGTGTGTGGCTGCCGCGGGGCCGGCCTGCGCAGGACACGGTCCGAGCGCATCCTGGCCAGTACCTGCACCGGCAGATCCCGCAAGAGACGGGCCAGGCGGGGTGCGTCGTGGCCGGCGTCCGCGATGACGGGACGTCGGGGTCGCCGGCCAGCCACTGGGCTGCGGTGGTCAGCCGCTCGACCAGGTCCCGCAACTGCCGTGCGGTGACGGTCGCGGTGTCGTCGCCGGGTGCCAGGCGGAGCGCATCCAGCGGTGCCGTCCACGACCTGCGGCCGGGTTCCAGCGCGCAAAGACGGTCGAGTACGGCCACCCGGGAACGGGAATCTGCTGGTCCTTCCCCGGCCGTAGGTGCGGCACAGGATCCGCTGCGGTGCGGTGTGGGCGTCCGACCGCAGCCAGCAGATGACATCGACGGCGAGGACCAGCCGGCCGTCAGCGGCAGCGGCAGCGAGGCAAAGTCCGTCACATCCGGTCCGCGTCGACCCGGCCCTTTGCGAGGGTCGCGTAGAGTCCTCCGTGCCCACTGGGGTGTTCGCCGACCAGCGACAGCTCGGCCAGTGATCCCACCGGTCCGTCACCACGCAGAGTCGAGTCGGTGCGTTCGGACAAGGCGTCCGAACGGGCGGTGAGGCAGGAGTGGAACTCGACCCGGAAGCGTGACAGTTCGGCCAATGACTCTCGCCGGGCGTACTGATGCAGCAGACTCATCCTCACGGCCTTCGCGCTGGACGTGTGTGCTCCTTGGTCGGAGTAGATGTTCGGACGAAGGCTGCTTCCGCGTACGGCGTATAGCGAGCCGAGTGATCACGTACGACGCACCGTTCGACGACACACGTTAAAGATCAAGGTAGAGGCCGTCGCTCTTCGCGACGATCGGCATCCACTCGCGGCGCCAGGACGGATGGTCAACTCGATCCTCTCAAACGATCGAGTTCCTACCGAACCCGGAACGGTTCACATTCGCCGAGATCCTCACAACATGCTCTGACCAGCACCTCAAAGACTGGGTCACCGCAAGCCGCGCCGAGGATCTGCCCGGACTCCACACGTTCGCCACCGGCCTGGAGAAGGACTGGGACGCCGTCGTCCAGGGCCTGACCACCTGCTGGAACTCCGGTCCGGTGGAGGGCCGGGTCAACCACATCATTCTGTGGAATCAACGATATCAAGCCGTGTGCTTGTGCATCACGTCGAGGTAGTGCCGATCGCGGTGCCGAACATGGTGGTCCCGGCCGGGCAGGCTGAAGACAGCGCAGACCTCGGCGGGCTGGGTGAGGATGCTCGACTGCTCGCCGAAGGTGAGGACGGGGTTGACCGTTCTTGCCACTCTTGCGCTCCGGCTCGGGGTTCGGCCCGGACACCCGGCCTCCACGAAGCCCTCACCGGCCTCGGTGAAGACGACCACGCCATCGTCGACGGCACCCTGATCCCCACCGACCGGATCCGCGCGGACGAGCCGTACTACTCGATGAAGCACCGCAAGCACGGCATGAACGTGCAGGTCATCGCCCATCCCGACGGCACACCGCTCTGGTTCTCCCGCGCGACGCCCGGCAGGACCCACGACCTGACCGCGGTCCGGGCGTCCAGGCCTGCCCCACCCGACAGATCCTCGTCCTGGCAGACCGTGCCCACCAGGGCGCCGGCGCCACCTTCCGTACCCCGTACTACCACCACCGCGAACAGACCGAGCACTACCAGCAGTTCACCGCGACCACGCCCGACTGAGAGCTCCCGGCGAACGCGCCTTCGCGCAGTTGAAGTCCTGGCGGCTCCTACGAAGAGCCAGATGCTCCACCCGCCGCATCGGCACCATCGCCGAAGCCGTCCACACCCTGCTGACCTGGAACTATTCAAGTTGAAAGAGGCTCACTGACAGCTCCCGGAACACGCCTACGGGTCTGCCGCACGCAGTCGTATAGGCAATGACTACCGACGCGAGCGGTACGCGCCCGCTGCGAGCGTCGAGCCATGACCCGCACCGCACCGCAACGGACCACCACCACCGGCTGGATGCCGCTGGCGGTCCTGGCCACAGCACAGTTCCTGGTCGTGCTGAGCACGTCGATCGTGAACGTCGCCCTGCCCCAGATCCGGGCCGGGCTCGATCTGTCGGACACGGGCCAGGCATGGACGGTCAACGCCTACGTGCTGGCCTTCGGCGCGCTGCTGCTGCCGGGCGGGCGGGCAGGCGACGCCTACGGGCTTCGCCGCGTGTTTCTGCTCGGAGCCGGCCTGTTCGGCCTCTCGTCCCTGGGCGCGGCACTGGCGCCCACGGCGACCCTGCTGATCGCCTTCAGAGGCGTGCAGGGGGTCGGGGCCGCGCTGCTGGCGCCCACGGCGCTGGCCCTCGTGCTGACGCTCTACCCCGACGGGAAGCGGCGTGGCGTCGCGCTCGGAATGTGGGGCGCGGTCTCCGGCGCCGGCGGGGCGGCGGGCGTGCTGCTGAGCGGGCTTCTCACCAGCCTGTACGGCTGGCGTGCGGTGTTCGTCGTGATGGCGCCCCTGGCCGTGGCCGTCCTGGTCGCCACCCGCCTGCTGGTCGGGGCCGACCCGCCACGCGGCGGAAGCCTGGACGCGCCGGGCGCGGTGACGGTGACGGCAGGTCTGGCCGCGCTCGCCTACGGCCTGTCAGGTCCTTGGCCGCTCGCCGTGATCGGCCTGGCGCTGCTCGGCCTGTTCGCGGTGCTCCAGCGTCGTGCCGCCGACCCTCTGCTGCCGGCGCGCATGCGCGTGGTCGCGGCGCCCAATGTGCTGATGGCCCTGCTCGGCGCGGTCTGGCTCGGCCTGTTCTACTTCCTGCCCCTCTACCAGCAGCGCACCCTCGGCTACTCGCCCCTGGAAGCCGGGCTCACCCAGCTCCCTCTCGCCCTCATGATCACCCTCTCCTCGTGGGCCGCCGGCAAGAGGTCCGGCTGCCATGTGCTCCCCTCGGGCCTGCTGGTCCTCGCGACCGGACTGGCCTGGCTGTCCCGTACCCCCGCCGACGGCACCTTCCCCGTGGACCTGCTCGGCCCGACGCTCCTCATCGGCACCGGCCTGGGGGTGGCCTTCGTCCGGCTCACCGCAATGGCCTCCACAGGCGTCACGGCCACCGACAACGGCCTGGCCGGCGGACTGGTCAACTCCACCCGGCAGGTCGGCGGAGCCATCGGCCTGTCCTTCCTGACCCTGCTCCCCTCCCCCGGTGCGGCCTTCCTCGCCTGCGCCGCCCTGACCCTGCTCATCTCGGCACTCGCGACACGAAAGGCATGACCATGCCCCTCGAAAAGCCCTACATCAGCGGCCACTTCACCCCCGTCGCCGACGAGATCACCAGCCGCGGGCTGAACGTACGCGGCACCCTCCCGCCCGAGCTGAACGGCCGCTACTTCCGCAACGGCCACAACCCCAAGCCGGGCATCACCCCCACCCACTGGTTCCGCGGCGAGGGCATGATCCACGGCATCCGCCTGGCCGGTGGCCGGGCCGAGTGGTACCGCAACCGCTGGGTACGCACCCCCTTCCTGGACGGCGTGCCGTTCACCGGAACCGAACTCGACGTCAGCGCCGCCGCCACCAACATCATCTTCCACGGGGGCCGCTACCTGGCCCTGCAGGAAGCCAACCTGCCCTGGGAGGTCAGCGCCGACCTCGACACGATCGGCGTCCACGACTTCGGCGGCAAACTCACCAGCTCGATGACCGCCCACCCCAAGGAGGACCCCGAGACCGGCGAACTGCACTTCTTCAGCTACAGCCCCTTCCCGCCCTACCTGACCTACTACGTGGCCGACGCCTCCGGCGCCATCGTCAGGTCGGAGGTCGTCGACGGCTCAGGCCCCTCGCTCATGCACGACTTCGCCCTCACCCGCGAACACGTCGTCTTCATCAACTCACCGGTGGTCTTCGACCACGCCGAGCACTCCGGCATCCCCTACCGCTGGCACGACGACGTCCCCCTGCGCATCGGCGTGATGTCCCGCGCCGGCGGCAGGACCACCTGGTTCGAGGCGCCCGACCAGGCGGCACTGCTCCACGTCGCCAACGCCCACACCGACACGCAGGGCCGGATCGTCCTCGAAGCACCGCGCTTCGACCGTTCCGCCTGGGAGAACTCGTGGAAGTGGTGGGTCGGCGCACCCGGCTACGGCACCAGCCCCGACGCCGGCTCGACCCTCCACCGGTGGATCGTGGACCCGGCCACGGGCAAGGTCACCACCGAGTCGCTCAACGACCTGGCCACCGAGTTCCCGTCGATCAACGACGCCCACACCGGAACGGCCCACCGCTACAGCTACGCCATCGCCTTCCCCGGAGCGGGCCTGTCCGGCTACCACACCGTCAAGTTCGACACCCGGACCGGGCAGGAGAAGCTCCTCGCACACGGCGAAGGCCGGATGCCCGGCGAAGCCGTCTTCACGCCCGCTGAGGGGGGGACCGCCGAGGACGACGGCTACCTGCTCACCATCGTCAGCGACCTCACGGCCGACGCCTCGGAACTCCTCGTCCTGGACGCCGGCGACCTGAGCACCATCGCCACCGTCGAACTCCCCCGCAGAGTGCCCGCCGGCATCCACGGCAACTGGATCCCCGACACCGGGACGCCCGCCTGACCCACCCAAGCCGCCCGGGACGCCGCTGGCTCCCCCGCAGCGGCGGCCCGGGGCCCGGACACCGAGGAGTCTCAATGACGAAGTCATGCCGCCTGCGTGACCGGCGGGGCGGAGGTGAAGACTCGCCCGTCACGCAGCAGGGCCCACAGCATGCTGGCCCGTCGGCGGGCCAGGGCGATGACGGCCTGCACGTGCTTGCAGCCCTCGCCGCGCTTCTTGAGGTAGAAGTCCCGGTTCGGTCCCTCGCGGATGATGTTGGTCTGCGCGGACATGTAGACCACTCGCCGCAGACGGCGGCTGTAACGCTTGGGCCGGTGCAGGTTGCCGGTGCGGCGCCCGGAGTCACGCGGGACGGGCACGAGCCCGGCCGCGGAGGCGAGGTGGCCGGCGTCGGCGTAGGCCGACAGGTCGCCGGCCGCGACGACGAACTCGGCGCCGAGTATCGGGCCCATGCCGGGCAGGGACTCGATGATCCCGGCCTGCGGGTGGCTGCGGAACGTCTCGCGGATCTGCTCGTCGGTCCGCTTCAGCCGGTCGTCCAGGGCCAGGATCTGCTCGGCCAGGTCGGCCACGATCTGCGCGGCGACGTCCTCGCCGGGCAGCGCGGTCTGCTGGGCCTGCGCCGCTTCCAGCGCGGTCGCGGCAACGGCATCGGCGCCCCGGACGTTGAGGCTTGCCAGCCAGGCCGTCAGCCTCGCCCGGCCGCGGCGGCGGATCGCCGCCGGGGTCTGGTATCCCGTCAGCAGAACCAGCGCGCCCTTGTGCGCGGAGTAGTCGAAAGCCCGCTCAAGTGCGGGGAAGATGCCGGGTGAGCACGTCACGCAGACGGTTGATCATCCTCACCCGGTCGGCCACCAGATCGGAGCGGTGGGCAGTCAGCAGGGCCAGATCGGCGGCCAGCTGGGCGGGCACGTCGATAGTGGCGAAGTCCCGGCGGTGGCGGACGGTCTCGGCGATCACGTAGGCGTCGCGGGCGTCGGTCTTCGCCTCACCCCGGTAGGCGCCCGACATACGGTTGACCGTGCGGCCAGGCACGTAAACGGCCCGCTGACCGTTGGCCGCGAGCAGGGCCAGCAACAGTGCGGAGGACGTGCCGGAGACGTCCACCGCCCAGGACACCTCGTCGGCCAGGTCCAGGATCTCGCCCATGACGGTCAGGATCGCCGTCTCGTCATTGTCGATCTTCTTCGACCACAAGGTCGCGCCGGCCTCGTCGACCACAGCCGCCCAATGGTGGCCTTTACCGGCATCGACGCCGGCCCATACCCGGGCCCGTCGCTCGCTCACTCGCCCCTCGTCGATCCACACGGCATGCCGTCGGCCCGAGGAACACCCCGCTGTCATCTCCGTAATCAGCGACCGCACACAGCGCGCACATCTCAATCAGCAGCCAGGGCGCCCCGGAGAACCGGGCAGCCACTCCTCGGAAGCCACTGAAGGCAAGAAGCCATAAGCCACACCCGGCCCTCCCGGGCCGACCAACAACTCACGGAGACGCCATGACCTACCCCACGACCGTCGACGAGAACGCCCCCGTCATCGCCGACCACACCATCCGGATCTCCGCTCCTCTCGAGCGGGTCTGGCAGCTGCACACCGGGATCCGGTTCTGGCCCGTCTGGCAGTCCGCCATCACCGAGGCCCGGCTCGACGGCCCCCTTGCGCCCGGCGCCACCTTCCACTGGGAGACCGCGGGCCTGTCCATCGACTCCACCGTCTACGCGGTCGACTCGGTCGATGCCCCGTACCGCATCCTGTGGGGCGGGCCCGCGCACGGCATCACCGGCGTGCACGAGTGGACCTTCACCGAGGACGGAGACGACGTCGTGGTCCGCACCCGGGAGTCCTGGGCGGGCGCGCCGATCGACGCCGACCGGGACAACCTCGCGGCCGCGCTGGACGACTCGCTCGTCACCTGGCTCGAGGCCCTGAAGAAGGCAGCGGAGTAGTGGCCGAGCCTCTCGTCCTCACCGATCTGCTCCTGGCCCTCGTGCTGGCGATCACCGGTGGCCTGCTGGGCCGCCGGGCAGGCCGCCGACAGCCACGGTCCGCACCGCCCCAGGCGCGGCGGCGTCCGGTCGTCCTGTACGTCGCCGCCGCAGTCGCCGCAGCCCGGCTGGCGGCCGCTTTCCTGCTGCTGGCGACCAGCGGGGGGCAGCTGGTCGCCCACCGCTTCCTGCTCGGTCTGCCGGGTCGTGGCGCTGCCTTTGGTCTGGGCGCTGATACGGCGCAGTGCCGTCGCCGCGCACACCAGCACAACGTGTTCACCCACCTGTGGCCGGGCAAGGAGGACCTGATCGGGGCCTTCGGCACAGCCGGCATCGCCGAGCTCCGCGCCGTCCCGGCCGGCCGGCCGGTGGTGCTGCGGCTGATCAACCGTTCGAAGGAGCCGCACCGGATCCTGCTCGGGGGCACGCCGTTCCGGGTCACCGCCCACGACGGCAACCCGATCGGCGAGCCGGGAGAGCTGAAGCCGGGCACGGACTTGTTCCTCGCTGCCGGCGCCGCTACGACGTGACCTTCACCATGCCGGACAGCGTGGTGACGCTACGGCTGGACACCTCCGAGATCCCCAACGAGGCGGCCCTCGCATTCAGCCCCGACGGGCGTGCCGAACCCGCCGCGCCGGAGCAGGGCGATCTCTTCGACCGCCTGTCGTATGGCAAGCGGACCGGCCCGAAGCCCGAAGGCGGCCCCTACGACCGTGGCTTCGGCCTCGTTCTGGACAACGGCTCCGGCTTCAGCGGGGGCTCGTTCACCTACACGGACACGATCAGCTGCCGCCTCTCCCCGGCCGTGCCGACCCTGATGGTCAGCGAGGGCGACCGGGTGCGGATGCGAATCACCGCTCGGGGGATCATCGGCCATCCCATGCACCTGCACGGCCACCGGATCCGGGTGATCTCGCGCAACGGCGAGGCGGTCACCGGCAGCACCTGGTGGACCGACACCCTCAACGTCGCACCCGGCGAGAGCGGTGACGAGGTAGGACAGCCGCTCGTTGTGTCGAGTCTCCTGCCGTGTGCATGGTCTCGGAGCCACAAACCAGGCCATCCCTGGGCAGGTGGAAGCCGTAGTCAAGGACACAGTTCAGCCCATCGCATGGCGCCCCTTTCGCGCGTGACGGTGCCGTGCCGAGTGGCGAGGGCGGCAACGATGAACATCCCGCGACCGTGTTCGTCCTCCGAGTCGGCGTGAGACGGCAGGGGGGACTGGGAGCCGCCGTCGGTGACCTCGATGCGAAGGGCGCCACATCGCGTACAGCGGACTCGCAGGGCTGCCGGCGGAAGAGCGTGGACGACGGCATTGGTGACCAGCTCGGAGATGATGAGAAGCGCGTCTTCGCATGCCGAGGGCGGCACTCGCAGACACGCCAGGAAGTCGTGTGCCAGGCGGCGGATCCGGCTGACGTCTTCGGCGCCGGCGCCCACCAGGACGAGGTACCTGGCTTCTTTGTCATCCGTGTCGGGCCAGAAGAGTCCGTGGCGCTGGGCCTGACCGGAACCGGGGGCCGCGGCGCCGGGATCCGCGTCGAGCAGTTGCACCGGCCCGGTCGGTCCAGGGAGTACTTGGGTAGTCATGACAACCTCGCGCCTTCCGCGTGGGGGCCGAGCGGTCTCCGACCCCACCCCAAACTGGTAATAACCAGATATGACCAGATTGAACCCAGGGTGGAGAAGTTGTCAATTGGGTCCAAGAAGATTTTCGGCAGGCCTCAGGGCGAAACGGCGCGGAGGGGGATCGCATGCATCAGCGGCCGCTCCGGATCCGGGCGCGGAAAGCCCGGCGGTGGGACTCCTGCACCTGCTCCAACGGATCACCGTCGAATTCCCACGGCCAGGCGGTGGCCACCGCCGACATGGCCTCGAAGACCGGCCAGGCGTCGCGCGGGCGCGTGGCTTTCGTCAGTACGTAGGCAAGAAGGTTGAGGTCGGCGAGTGCTGCTGCGTGTGCGAGGAATCCGGGCTGCGGCCAGGTCGCGGCAGCTTGGTCGACAAGGGCCCGTTCGTGCGGCTGGTTCCAGTGCCGGTGTGCGGTCAGCGCTTCGATCCCGCCGGCTGCCAGAGCTCTGCGGTACCGGGTGAGGGAGTGGGTGAGGCTGAGGGCCGCCACGGGGGCTCCGGGGGGCGCGGCCATGGTGACGGAGTCCAGGAACTGCACGGTCAGGGCACTGGATCCACATTCCTCCGGGGAAACGTAGCCCAGCATCTCGCGGTGTGCTTCCCGGTTCCAGCGGTCGCGCTCTTTGACGGCCTCCCACACGGGCTGCACCGCCGCGCCGGAGGCCCGCTGCATCCGGTGGCAGCTGAGCATGGCAACCCAGGGGGCGGGGTCCGGGGGCGCGAGCGCCGCTGCGTGCCGGCACAGACGCATGGTGGCATCGATGTCGAGAGCCGTACCGGTGGCGCGGGCTCTGTGGATGTCGGCGAAGACCTGGAGGAGCAGGGCGTCGGCGCCGGCAGGGTCCCGGCTTCGCCATTGGCTGGCGAGCACGGAGGCTTCGGGGATGGTGCTGAGCACGAGCAGGCGGTGCATGCGCCGGTCCCAGTCGTCTGCCGCATCGCGCAGTACCTGCTCGATGGGGTACGTGAGGGCGCCGCGGTCGTTGGCTTCCGCCAGGTTGTCGCCCTGGGCGGCGATCTGGGCTTCGAGGTGGGTCAGAGTGCGGGTGAGCTGGCTGTCGTCCAGTTGTGGGCACAGTCGGCGGGGTGGTCTCTGTCGTCTTCGGGGCCACATGGTCACCTGCTCCTTCCTCCGTTGTGTCCGTGCGTCAGCGGGCGCCGGGCCGCTGCCGCAGGAAAGCGGTCAGGCCGTGCGAGGTGTCTGTGCCTCAGCGGGGGCGTCCCGGCAGACTCCCCCCAGGACGGAGGTCGTGTCTGTGGCCGTCACGGCGAACAGAGCTGCTCCGAGGAGCCCGGCGTCCGCACCGAGAGGAGAGATCTCCACCGTTGGTGCGGTCCGCCAGGCCAGTCCCCGTTGCAGGCTCCGGCGGACCGGGACCGTGAGGAGGTCTCCGGCCGCTGCCATACCGCCCGCCAGGACGATGCGCTGGTGGTCGAGCAGGACCGTCGAGGCAGCGAGCGCCCTGCCGAGGGCGTCCGTCGCCTCGGCCCAGACGCGGGCGGCGTCCGGGTCGGTGTCGAGGCGTGCGGTGATGTCGGCGGCGGTGTCCGCGCTGCCGCCGGTGCGGCGGTAGCGGCGGACCAGGGCGCCGGCTGAGGCGTAGGCCTCGACGCATCCGCGCTGGCCGCAGGGGCACGGCTCGCCGTCGGCGTGCACGGGGATGTGGCCGAACTCCCCGGCGATGCCGCTTGCGCCGTGTATGAGTCGGCCGTCGCTGACGATGCCGGCAGCCAGACCGGTGCCAAGCACGACCACGAGCAGGTCGCTCACGCCAGCGCCGAGCCCGAGCTGCCGCTCCGCCAGGCAGGCGGCCCTCACATCGTGCTCGAGGGTGACGGGCAGGTGCACGGCGGCGGCCACGGCTGCGGCCAGGGGTGTGTCGCGCAGGCCGAGGTTCGATGCGAAGCGGACGATTCCGGCGTCAGTGTCGATCAGCCCTGGAGCGCAGAGGCCGACGGCCCTGGTGCCGGGGCGGATGAGGGCCGTGGCCGCCTGCACGACCGCGGCGACGACGGCGTCGGGTCCCTTCGGTGAGGGTGTGGGAAGTCGCAGCGTTTCCTCGGCCGTCCCGTGGGCGTCGTAGCGGGCTGCCTTGATCGTGGTGCCGCCGAGATCGACGGCGACAACAGGGGCGGGGCGTGTCATCAGTACCTTTGTCCGGCGGGCTTGTGGCGGGCAATGGAGCGGTAGTAGGCCCGTTGTTCCAGCTGGGAGGCGGCGAGCGCGTCCACCACGACCGTGACGTGGGGGTGCAGCTGGAGGACCGTGGCGGGGCAGGCCGCGGTGACGGGGCCTTCGACGGCAGCCGCCACCGCGCGGGCCTTGTGCGGACCGGTGGCGATCAGCACGAGGTGGGACGCCTCGCCGATCGTCGCGAGTCCCTGGGTGATGACGTGGCGGGGAACGTCCTCGATGCCCCCGAAGAAGCGGGCGTTGTCGCGGCGGGTGTCGTCGGTGAGGGTCTTGAGCCGGGTGCGTGAGGCCAGTGAGGAGCCCGGCTCGTTGAAACCGATGTGGCCGTTGACCCCGATTCCGAGTATCTGCAGCCCGAGGGGCCCTGCCTCGGTGAGGCAGCGCTCGAAGCGGCGGGCTTCCGCAGCCGGGTCGGGTGCCGTGCCGGAGGGCAGGTGCAGCCGCGCGGGGTCGAGGTCGACATGGTCGGCCAGCTCGCGTCGTATCACCTGGGCGAAGGACTGCGGATGGGCGGCCGGGAGTCCAACGTACTCATCGAGCAGGAAAGCCTCGACGCCGCTGAAGCTGAGGCCCTCGTGGCGGTGGCGCCGGGCCAGGTCCCGGTAGACCCCCAGGGGTGAGGAGCCCGTGGCCAGCCCCAGCGTTCTCACGCCCTCCGCGAGCGCTTGGTGGACGATGCCGGCGACCGTGCGGCCGGCGTCCTCCGCGTCCGGGCGGATCACCACCTCCATGTCACGGCCCCTCGCCGTTCGGGGCCACCGCGCAGAATGTCTCGCTCATCTCCCGGGCGGTGTCACGTGCCGTCGCAGGGCTGGTGGCGTCGAGTACGGCGGCCGCCAGGCTGCGGCACTGCTCCAGCGTGAGCCCGGCGAGCGCGTCGCGGACGTCGGCGACGGCCGGGGCGGCCATGGACAGGCCTCTCACCCCGAGACCGGCCAGAACGAGCGCCAGCAGCGGATCGGCGGCCGCCTCTCCGCAGACACCCACGGGCCGACCCAGGGCCTCGGCCGCGCCACACACCGTGGCGACCAGGGTGAGCAGGGCCGGCTGCCAGGGGTCCAGGAGATGGCCGAGGGCCTGGGAGGTCCGGTCGGCGGCCAGGCTGTACTGGGCCAGGTCGTTGGTACCGATGCTGGCGAAGTCGACATGAGGCAGCAGATCGTGCGCGAGAAGGGCCGCTGACGGTATTTCGATCATGATTCCGACGGTCTGCACGCCGCAGCTGCGGGCGAGGCCGGCGAAGTGGGCGGCTTCCTCGGCGGTGGCGACCATCGGCGCCATCACCCTCATCCGCGCACTGGTGCGGCGCTGTGCCGTAACGAGGGCCGCGAGCTGGGTTTCGAGGATGCCCGGCCGCAGCGTGGCCGTGCGCAGCCCCCGCAGCCCGAGAGCGGGATTGTCCTCACGGGGCAGGTGCAGGAAGGGCAGGGGCTTGTCGGAGCCGGCATCCAGGGTGCGCACCGTCACCGTACGCCCCTCGAAGGAGTCGAAGACCTGGGAGTAGGCCCGTATCTGTTCCTCGAGAGTGGGGGGTTCGCCACGGTTCAGGAAGAGGAACTCGGTACGGAACAGCCCCACCCCTTCGTTGTCGGCCTGTGCCGCGCGGAAGGCGTCCGCGGGGGTGCCGATGTTGGTCAGGAGCTGAACGGCGTGACGGTCGGCGGTGCGGCCCGGCCCCTTGGTACGGGGCTGCGTGCGGGTCCGGGCGTCGTCGAGGGCTTGCTGCCGACGTTGGGGCGAGGGGTGGGCCTCGACGGTGCCGGCCCGGCCGTCGAGGAGGACGGGGATGCCGTCCGGAAGGGTGCCGGCCCGGGGGCATCCGACCACCGCGGGCAGACCGAGTGCGCGGGCGAGGATGGCGGTGTGTCCGGTCGGGCCGCCCTTCTCGGTGAGCAGGCCCACCACGTCACCACCGGCCAGCCGCGCGGTGTCGGCCGGGGAGAGGTCCTCTGCGGCCAGGATGAACGAGTGTCCTGGACGGGGTATGCCGGGCATGGGTACGTCCATCAGGAGTGCGACGGTGCGGTTGCGGATGTCGCGCAGGTCGGCGGCGCGTTCGGCCATGTATCCGCCGACTTGCTCAAGTTGGGTGCAGTAGGCGTCGATCGCGAGGGAGAGGCTGTGGGCGGTGGGCACGCCTTGGCCGATGTGGTGGGCGGCGGCCTGGATGAGGGCGGGGTCGCCGGCCATGGCGGCGCCGGCCTCCAGGACGGCGCCTGCCGTGCCGCCTGTGGCGATGGCGGAGAGTTGCGCGGCCACTTCGGTCAGGGCCTGGCGTACCCGCTGGACTTCGTGGGCGGGGTTCTCACCCGGTGCTTCGTCGGGGTCGGTGATGACCGGCGGCGTCATGCGGGCCAGGGGTGCACATGCCACCCCGGGGCTGACGCCGTAGCCGGTCATCGTGATCGAAGTGGGGCTCACGCGTCGAGCTCCTTGCTCAGCAGGGCCGCCAGTTCCTCGAGGACGGTCTCCGCCTGCCGGCCTTCTGCGGTCAAGGTGACCCGGTCGCCGTAGCCGGCGCCGAGCGTCATGACGCCCAGCATGCTGTCGGCGGCCACGGGGGGCCGGCCGTCGACGGCGATCGTGACCGGCAGCGGCGCCTGGGAGGCTGCCTGGACGAAGACGGCGGCGGGCCTGGCGTGCAGGCCGTTGTGTGAGCCGATGGAGACGACGCGCTGCGCCATGGACGGTTTTCCTTTCGAAGGGGCTGTCGAAGTGCGTGGGGCCGTGTCAGGCCGCGGGCTGGGGCTGGCGCTCCTGATCGGCCTCCGGGTTGTCCTCCTCGCGGCCGGGGGTACGCAGGTTCCAGCGGCGGATGACGAAGCGGAACAGCACGTAGTAGAGGACGGCGTAGCCCAGGCCTATGGGAATCAGCAGCAGCGGGTCGGTGGCCTTGCCCCAGTTGAGTACGTAGTCGATGAGACCGGAGGAGAAGGTGAACCCGTGGTGGATGTCGAGGGCGTTCACCAGGGCGAGAGACGTTCCGGTCAGCACGGCGTGCACCAGGTACAGGGGCCAGGCGACGAAGAGGAAGGCGAACTCGATGGGCTCGGTGATGCCGGTGAGGAAGCTGGTGAGTCCGGCGGAGAGCATGATCCCGCCGACGGCCTTGCGGTGCTCGGGGCGGGCTTCGCGCCAGATCGCCAGGGCTGCGGCGGGAAGGGCGAACATCATGATCGGAAAGAAGCCGGTCATGAAGATGCCCGCCTCGGGGTCCCCTGCGAAGAACCGGTTCAGGTCACCGTGGGTGCCGTTGTGGTCGCCGATGATGAACCACACGACGGAGTTCAGGATGTGGTGCAGGCCCAGCGGGATGAGCAGCTTGTTCGCCATTCCGTAGATACCGCCGCCGACGATGCTGTTCTCATCGACCGCCTCGCCGACCGCGGTGAGACCGCTGTTGAACAATGGGTAGATCAGGCTCATCAGGACGCCGACGACGAGTGCGGTCACCGCGGTGAGGATGGGGACGAGTCTGCGTCCGCTGAAGAAGCCCAGATAGGGCGGAAGCACGGTGCGGTAGAAGCGCTGCCACAGCACGGCGGCGAGCAAGCCGACGACGATACCGCCCAGGACCCCGAAATTGACCACCGCCTGCTCGCCCGCGAGATCCTTCCGGCCTTCGAGGACGACCGGCGACATGGCCTTGAAAACGCCTTCCAGCACGAGATATCCCACCACCGCGGCCAGTGCGGTGGAGCCGTCGGCCTTCTTCGCGAACCCGATCGCGATCCCGACGGCGAAGATCAACGGCAGATGCGTGAACAACGCTCCACCAGCGGCCGAGATGACGTGCGCGGTGTCCTGCAGTGCGGGGAAGCGGCCCAGGACGTCGTCCTGCCCCAGCCGCAGCAGCAGACCCGCGGCCGGAAGCGTGGCAATCGGCAGCATCAGGCTACGGCCGAGTTTCTGCAGACCCGCAAGGCCCGGACGGCGGCCTGCGGACGTGGATGTACTGGTGCTCATGACAACCTCAAAGGCGTGTGCAGGGGGCGGGACGCGGAGAGCCGGACGGGAACGCAGCAGCCCGGAGCTGCCCGTTGGGCCGAACTTCAGCTCTGGTATTGACTGGTCATTACCAGTTCGCCCTCAGCATGACCCTGCACCCGGGGCATGTCAATGCTTCGAGGCAGCAGAACGCCGCGGGGCATGCAATCCGCCCCGAGCGGGCGCAGGCGCCGCCGTGATGAGATCGAGGCCTGGCGCATGCTGCATACTGGTAGTAACCAGTCAGAGGGGTGCGACAAAGCCTCCCGGAACCGAGAGTGGGGTCGCAGTGGCTACACAGCAGATCGCCGCCAAAGGCATGGTGCCCAAGCACGCACAACTGCGCGCGATTCTGGTCGACATGTGCACCAGCCAGCTCTCCCCCGGCGACGCACTGCCGAGTGAGCGGCAGCTGTGCCTCGACCACGGGGTCAGCCGGGTGACAGTACGCGAAGCCCTCAGTCAGCTCGTGGCCGAAGGACTGGCCGTCCGGGTACACGGGCGCGGCACCTTCGTCGCCGAGCGGACACACCGTTCAGAACTCGGCCTGGCCTCCTTCCACGAGGACATGCGCCGACTCGGCCTGGAGCCGGGCACCGTCGTACTCTCCACTGACAAGAAGACCCCCACCTCAGCCACCGCCGCAGCTCTCCAGATGACCGAGAAGCAGCAGTCATGGCACGTCCGCCGCCTCCGGCTGGCAAACGGGACGCCCATCTGCGTCGAGGACGCCTGGTACAGCGCCGACCTTCTGCCGGAGCTGGACAGCGTGGACTTCACCGCCTCGATCTACGACACCCTGGGCTCACGGTTCGGATATCCCATCGACCGTGCGGAGCAGACGGTCGGGGCAGGGTCGGCCTCCACGGAGACCGCCGCCCTCCTGGGCATCCGCAAGGGCACTGCCGTCATGACCTTCGACCGGATCGCCTACAGCGGCGAGCAGCCCGTCGAGCACGCGTACTCATGGTTCCGCGCCGACCGTTACCAGTTGCACATGACCCTCACCGAGCACTGAATCCCGGCCCGGGGACATCCCGGCGGGCGGGGGTTGCCCATGCATTGACACGGGTCGGACTTGACATGTGCATGATGCTACCGCTTGCCTGCGACGACATCCCAGGGCTACCCTCCTGGTCATAACTGGTAATTACCAATTCGCTTGCGGCGTGGTCGTCACTTCGGCGCGGCGCCGCATCAATCCGCTGAACAGGAGGGGGCACCCATGTCCAAAGCCCGACTCATCGTCGACGGGCTCGGAGGAGCAGACAACATTGCCGACATCGAGGCCTGCATCACCAGACTGCGCACCGAAGTGAACGACCCGGGCGTCGTTGACTTGGGCGCCCTCAAGAAAGCGGGCGCCCACGGGGTCCTGGTGTCGGCCGGAGTCGTCCAAGTGGTCGTCGGCCCCGAGGCGGACTCCCTGGCCGAGGACATCAAGGAGCTGCTGTGAGTCTTGCCGTCTACGCCCCGCTGTCCGGGACCCTCGCGGCACTCGGCAAAGTCCCCGACCCGGTCTTCGCAGCTCACATGGTGGGCTCGGGAGTGGCCGTGGAGCCTCCCCACGACGCCGGGCCCGTCGACGTCGTGGCGCCGGTCGCAGGCACGGTCGCCACCCTGCACCCGCATGCGTTCGTGATCCGTACCAGCAGCGGGGCGGCCGTCCTCGTGCACCTGGGCATCGACACCGTGCGGCTGAGGGGAGAAGGGTTCCGCGCGCATGTGGCCGCAGGGGAGCAGGTAGAGGTCGGCCGGACTGTGATCACTTTCGAGCCGTGCACGGTCCGGGCACACGGCCTGTCCGCAATCTGCCCGATCGTGGTCCTCGACAGCCGGCCCGGATCGACGCAGCCACCGTCCGTCACCGGCCCGGTACCGGCCGGGGCCCTGCTGTTCAGCTGGGCGGCGCTGTGACAACGGCCGGCGACCGTCCCCCGAAGAGGCCCGGCAGCCAGGGGCCCGGCTCCCGTCCTCCGTGCGAAGCGGTCCTGATGGATCTGGACGGCACCCTGGTCCTCAGCGAAGAGGTCCACCGCCTGGCCTGGCAGGCGTTCTTCGACACATGGGGCGTCGAGGTGACCGACGCCGACTACGAGCAGCAGTACATGGGGCGACGGCCCAGTGACGTCGTCGCCGGCGTTCCCGGGCCCTGGACGGGCGCCGACGCACAAGCCGTGCTGTCCACCATGACCGCATTCACTCTGGAACACGCCGGCAGCGTCGAGGTCGTTCCCGGTGCTGCCGCACTCATCCGGCGGCTGCGTGTGAAGTATCCCGTCTCCGTCATCACCAGCGCCGGTGCGCTGTGGGCCCAGCACCTCCTCGACAAGGTGCTCGGCGTAGGGCACTTGGTCGACGTGGTCATCACCGCGGAGGACACCACGTCCGGGAAGCCCTCCCCAGAGGGTTACCTCAGGGCCTGTACCGCCCTGCGGGCGCGGCCCGCGCACTGCCTGGCCTTCGAGGACTCCTTGTCGGGAGTCAGCGCCTTGGTCGCCGCCGGTGTCCGGGACATCGTCGGCGTCACCACCACCACCGCCGCGGCCGACCTCACCCTGGCCGGCGCGCGCTGGACCGTCCCCGATCTCACCGCCGCAAGCGTGCGCAGCATCAGCGGCGCCCTCAGAGCACACTCCCCGGCTGCGGGACGCAACGACGAGGAGAGCAAAGCATGAAAAGACTCGACGTGGCCGTGATCGGTGCCGGATTCATCGCCCGCACCCACCTGCCGGCCTGGATCGCCCTCGGAGCACGGATCCGCATCTTCTCCACCGACGATCAAGCCGGGCTGCTCGCAGAGGAGTTCGGCCTCACCGAGGCCGCCTGTCTCGAGGAAGCCCTGGACGGGGCGTCGGTCGCCGACATCTGCACCCCCACCACCACCCATCGCGACATCGCCCTGGCCGCCTTCGCGGCAGGAGCGGACGTCCTGTGCGAGAAACCCCTCGCCCTGACTCCGGCAGACGCCCTGGAGATGGCCGAAGCCGCCCACAAGGCCGGACGTCTGCTCTACCCCGGACACGTCGTGCGATTCTTCCCCGCCTATGCCCGCCTCCGCAGCATCATCGGGTCCGGGGCGCTCGGGCGCCCGGCCGTGGCCCGCTTCACCCGCACCGGCCGCTATCCCACGTGGAGCCCCTGGTTCGCCGATACCGCCCTCTCGGGAGGCATCGTCACCGACCAGATGCTCCACGACATGGACATCGCCAGGTGGCTCTTCGGGGAGGTTGTCAGCATCCACGCCACCCAGTGCGGCCACCGCGCCACCCCCGCCTCCGCCTCCGCCTCCGCCTCCGCCTCCGCCTCCGAGGGACCCGTGGCCACCGGCAGCGCCACCCTCACCCACGACTCCGGCGTGATCACCCAGGTCCTGGGTGTGTGGGGCCCGCCCGCCACTCCGTTCCGCTACACCTTCCACGTCGCCGGCTCCAACGGCACCCTCACCCACGACTCCCTCGCCCACCCGTCCCTGCGCCTGACCGGTACAGCCGGCTCCGAAGCCGGCGCAGTACCCACCGGCGACTTCGGCGAGGACCCCTTCACCGCCCAGATCCGCGAGCTCGCGACCGCCTTCCAGGGCGGCCCCGCCCCGCGGGTGAACGCCCTGGACGGTGTGGCGGCCGTCAAGATCGCCGCAGCCGCCCGCCGCTCCGCAGCTACCGGGCTGGCCGTCGCCGTCCACGACGCAGCCCCGCGCACGCTCACGGAAGGAAGCCCCCGATGAAGGTCGCCCTCCTGTCCTTCGCCCACGTTCACGCAGCGACGTACGTCCAACTGCTGCGTGACCGAAGCGACATCGAGCTCATCGTGACCGACCCCGACGCCGATCCCCGCGACCCCACACGCGGCAAGGCCCTGGCCGACGAACTCGGTGCCACCTACCGGGCCGGTTACGACGAGGCCCTCGCAGAGCGTCCCCGGGCCGTCATCGTCACCAGCGAGAACGCCCGCCACCGCACACTCGTCGAGCTGGCCGCCGCCGCAGGTGCTCACATCCTGTGCGAGAAACCCCTGGCCACCACCGAAGACGACGCACGCGCAATGATCGACGCCTGCGAGCGGGCCGGCGTGAGCCTCATGACCGCCTACCCCGTACGCTTCCACCCGGCCTTCGCAGCCCTCCGGCACGCCCTGTCCGACGGCGCCCTCGGGCCCCTCCTCAGCGTCCACGGCACCAACAACTCCTCTCCTCCTGCTCTGGAACGCCCCTGGTTCGCCGACCCGGCCTTCGCCGGAGGCGGCGCCATCATGGACCACACCCTGCACATCGCGGACCTCCTGGACGTCCTGCTGGAGGGCGAGCAGCCCACCCACGTCCACGCCGTCGCCAACTCCCTCCTCACCTCCAGCACCGACGGACCGGAAGCGGAGTCCGCCGGGCTAGTCACCCTCACCTACCCGCGGGGCCTCGTCGCCACCATCGACTGCAGTTGGAGTCATCCCGCCACCCACCCCACCTGGGGCGGCCTCACCCTCACCTGCGTCGGCGAGCGCGCCCTCGCGGAATTCGACGCCTTCCCACCACTCCTCACCGGCTACGACACCACCCAGGCCACCACCCGCTGGGAACCCGCCGCCATCGACCTCGACGCCATCATGCTCGAGGGTTTCCTCACAGCCGCCCGCACCGGACAACGCGCCCACCCCGACGGCGAGACAGGACTGCGCACTCTCAAAACCGCCCTCGCCGCCTACGCCTCGCTCCACACCGGCCAACCCGCCACCATCACAACAACCTGACCGGCCCACAAGACGCCGCCCCAAGACGAGCAGGAGCGACCGGCGGAGCACATGACCCGCATGGCGAGGCACCGGTCACCGGACTGGGGAGTGGCTCATCAACAGCGGATCCGATGATCAAGGAGACTCGGAGCAGCACCACGAGCGGACGCTCCTTCCCTGCTGGAGGGCTCCCGGGAGGGAGACCGACACCCACCGTCCGTGTCAACCTCGGCCGCGCCACCTCCTCGTGGTCCGCCGGCCGAGGGGGTGGAAAGAGTCTGCCAGGTGCCGTCTAGGGCCTGTTGCGAAAGTGCTGATCGCACAGGTTGCTAGGGTCCAGGCATGACACGCCTGAAGATCGAGATATCCGTCCCCGAGAGTCATGCCGAGGCTGTGATCGAGGCTCTCCATGTGGCCGGTGCAGGACGGGTTGGCGAGTACGCACGGTGTTCCAGCATCTGGAAGGTGACCGGAAACTGGCAGGCCATGCCTGGCGCGCAACCGTACGACGGCGAGGTTGGCGTCGTACAGCACAGCGAAGAGTGCCGGGTCGAATCGGTCTGTGACGCGGCTCAGGCCAGAGCCGTCCAGCAGGCTGTTCGTGATGCCCATCCCTACGAGCAACCGGTGATCCACTTCCTGCCGCTGTACGAGCCGTAAGCAACGTTGGCCGGTGTGCCCTTCACAGCCATTCGTTGATGGCTGCGACCAGCACGGTTGCTTCGAAGCGGACGGCGAGTTTGTCGTACCTCGTGGCGACGGCGCGGTGGCGCTTGAGCCGGTTGATGCCGCACTCGACGGCGTGCCGCTGCTTGTAGTCGTCCTTGTCGTACTTTGGTGGCCGCCCGCCGCGCGATCCGCGCTTGAGCCGGTTGCGGACCCGATCCGCAGGTAAGGATCCTCGCCCAGGTTCCGTCTCGCTGCCAGCGCCGGAACAGATCGTAAACTCGGTCCCACGGCCCGTAACGCTCAGGCATGTCCCGCCAGGGAGCTCCGGTCCGGGTCCTCCACCGTATGCCGTCTATCAGCTGCCGCCGCGTCCACACCTGCGGTCGGCCCGGCTTGATGCCCTGCGGCAGCAGCGGCTCGAGCCTGGCCCATTGGACGTTCGTCAGATCCCCACGTCCCACAGGACGTGATCATGAACGAACGAGATCCACTTTCGCAACAGGCCCTAGCCCAGCCCGCCGAGCACGACCACCCGGTCACACTCGCGGCGCTCAAGGCGTTCCACGCGAGTGCCGGCCCGGGTGCGGCCATCCACGCCGGGAACGGCGACGACGCCTGGACACTGTCCGTCGGTACCGGCACCATCAACACCAACCGGCCCATCGCGTCCGACGAACACTTCCGCATCGGCAGCCAGACCAAGACATTCACCGCGGTCGCCGTACTGCAACTCGTCGACGAGGGAAAGGTGTCACTCGACGAACCCATCGACGGCTACCTGCCCGGCGTCGTCTCCGGCAACGGCTACGACGGCACCCGCATCACGGTCCGCCACCTGCTCCAGCACACCAGCGGTCTCGCGGCCTACAACCCGTACCCGATCATCCAGACCCCCACGCCCAACCCGGACGGTACGTACGACCTGGCCGCATCGGTGCGCAAGGGGCTCAGCAGTCCCCCGGTCTCCGCACCCGGAGCCGGTTTCACCTACTCCAACACCAACTACCTCGTCCTCGGCATGCTCATCGAGAAGATGACGCGGCAGCCGGTGCACACGGCCATCACCGGCCGGGTCATCGAGCCTCTGGGGCTCAGCCGTACGGTCTTCCCCGCCCCCCGGCGACCGCGCCCTGCCCGCTCCCGCAGTCAACGGATACCACGGCGCTCGTCTGGGCGGCCTGTACTTCTGGACGCCCGCACTCACCTACGACCCGTCCCTCTACAGCAGTG
This sequence comes from Streptomyces sp. HNM0645, assembly GCF_030056615.1. NCBI lineage: Bacteria > Bacillati > Actinomycetota > Actinomycetes > Kitasatosporales > Streptomycetaceae > Streptomyces > Streptomyces sp. HNM0645. The sequence goes on from NZ_JASHLT010000074.1 coordinate 24,952, forward strand.
CCGGCGCGATCATCTCGACCCTGGAGGACCTGACCTCCTTCTACCGGGCGCTTGCCTCGGGCGAGCTCGTCTCTCCCGCGAGCCTGACCGAGATGGAGAAGGTGTGGGAAGCCTCAGTCGGCAGCGGCTACGGCCTGGGCGTCATCAGGGCAGAGCTGTCCTGCGGCACCGTCGCGTGGGGACACAGCGGCGGCGTACCGGGCTACCTCTCGCAGACCCTGGTGACCAAGGAAGGACGACACGCGTCGGTCGTGACCAACGCGCTGTTCCAGGTCAACACACCGAGCCGGCAGTTGAGCGCGCTGCTTGACGCCGCCCTGTGCGAGAACACACCGGGGCAGAACTTCTGAGGTGGTGAAGCGCCTCACGGACTGCTGCCGCCAGCCGTTCGTGAGGCGCTTCGGGCACCATGCGCGCGGACCGGTCGGCGGTTCCCGTGATGTCGTCCGGTCATCTGTGTCGGTAGCGCGGCCGTCAGTCCCCCGGACTGTCGTCCGGAGCGCACCGCCGCCTCCGTCGCCCCGCACACCCTTCCGCCCCCCGCACTACGACATCCAGGAGTTCACATGGCGTACCGCTACCGATGCGGCGAATGCGGCTTCACCACACGGTGGACAACCGAGTCCGACGCCGAGGACGTCTCAATCGCCCACTATGCCGACCGCCACCCCGGGCTCGTCCCCGGCGGCAGCGTCGAGATCAACAAGAAGAACCCCCATTCCCCTGGCTGCCTCCCGATGCTCGGGATCGCGTTCCTGCTGCTCCTGATCTTCGCCTCATGCCGACGGTAGTTGAGAGGTGCGGGAGTGTCATGGGTCAGGTGGAAACCTCGTCAGAAGGGACACCTGGACACGGCCGACGGCTGGCAGCGACGAAGGGGGAAGCATGGACGATCGTCAGCTGAGAGGGCGGTATGTGAGTGTTTAGGTAACTTGTCGTCACCTGAATGTGTGGCAGGACGGTATCCCGGCCGGTCGGGGGCCGTGGGCGTGCTGGGCTGGTCGCCGTGAGCGAGCGCAAGCCCTACAAGACCGACCTGACCGACGAGCAGTGGTCGCTGGTCGAGCCGGTGATCACCGCGTGGAAGGCCGGTCACCCCTCGGTCAGCGGCCATCAGGGCCGGTACG
>NZ_JASHLT010000075.1:0-24864 GCF_030056615.1 Streptomyces sp. HNM0645
TGGGCCAACGACGTGCCGGTGAAGGCGGCGACGTACCCGCTGTCGCGGTCGGCGGCCACCGAGTTCGTGGTGGCGTCGGTGACCACCGAGAACCTGGACGACATCCTGCACGTGGCCCCCGGCACCGTCTCCCTGGTCGCGGCCACCGCGATCAAGGTCGCGAACCGCCATGTGAAGTGGGTCGACTTGGACCACCACGGCTACGGTGTCCTCGACGTGACCGCCGAACGGTCGCAGATGGACTACTACGTCCTGTCCGACCGGACGAAGAAGGACGCGACGGCCGGCTGGGTCCGCTCCTATCGGACGCTGAACGGAACACAGAAGGTCGAGCGAGTGAGCCAGCCGGTGCGCTGAAGCCGAGAGCGCGGGCCGATGGGCGGGCTGTCGCACGGAACGGCGCGCTCGGGTCGTCCGGCGGCGACCCGCTGCCGCTGGTGCGGCCGCACGTACCGGAGCCGGGGCACAAGGCACCCGTCGGCTGCCTGCAGGTGCCCGGGATGCAGAAGGGGCTTCGGCTTCGCGCACTCCCTCGCCCGATTCGGGCAGCCCGGGGGCGGACCGGCTCCGACCGCGATCCCTCAAGAACCAAGCGGGCTCGGCGAGTCGTGCCGGTACTCCGTCGTTGCGGGGGCGGCCGGCTGCCGCCCCGTGGCCGCCTGTGGCCTTCGAGGCGTCACGGTTCCGTGCCGACGCCTCGCCTGCATCGCACGCCGCGCTGCGGGCGCCCCCTCCCTGGCACCCGAGTCGCGCGGCTGGTCTTCCCCGGACAGCTCACTGGCTCGCCGACGGCTCGATTCGCGCCCAGGTCGATGACGGTGGCGATGTGGGTTCCTGTGACGGAGTCGGTTCCGCCGGCGGTTCGTGGGTGGGGCGGACCTCCGAGCCGCTAGGGGCACGGGACCCGTCGGTCCACGGGGCCGCCGGCACGGACGGGTGCGGGGACGTCGGCGGGGTCGCGGGCGGCGTCGGGCTGCTCGCGGGCAGCGGGGCAAGCGGGACCGTCGGCGAGGTGGGTGTGCCGGGTGCCGTCAGGTGGAGCGGCAGGGCGATGAGCGCGGCGACGGCGGAGGCCAGGCCGACGCCGACCGCTGCGCGGAGCACGCGGCGGCGGGTCGCGGTGCGGCGGATCGCCTCGTAGCGGCCGGGGGGTGGACCGAGGTGGTCGGGGGTTGGCCGGAGGATCACCGAGAGAGGGTCGTCGGGGCCGAAATCCGGGCCGTCGTCAAAGCGTGTGGTCAAGGCTTCTCCTCAGATGGACGCGGAGCAGTTCGCGGGCCGCGTGGAGGTCGGCCTTGACGGTTCCTTCCTTGCGCTCGGTCAGCGCGGACACCTCCCGGATCGACATGTCAGCGTAGTAGTGGAGGAGGATCGGGACGCGGAGTCGTTCCGGCAGCGACTGCACCAGCAGGCGCACCGACGGGTCGGCCTGTTCGGGGTGGGGGCGGACGGCGACCTCCGACGTCACGCGACGCATGGCCTTGCGCTCGCGCTCCAGCTTGCGCCAGTGGTCTCGAACGAGGTTGGCCGCGGTGACGTAGAGGAAGCCGCGGGGTTCCTCCACCTTCGTCCAGCGCGCCCAGAGCCGGGTGAACGCCTCCGAGGCGATCTCGTGGGCCGTCTCGTCGTCGTCGACGAGACGGCGGCACCAGCCTGCGAGGCGCGGGTAGAGGGCGGCGAACAGCTCGGAAGCTGCCTTGTCGCGGGACCGTTTCAACGTTCTCCATGGTCGTGGGGGCCGTCGGAGGAGAGGATGCCGGGCCGTCGGAGTACGTTCCTCGGGCCCGGGATCCGTTCTGCGGGCAGGTCAGGTGGCAGTGGCGCTCAGCTCGGCGAAAACGATCACGTTGTCGCGGTACTCGTCGCCGGTACGGGGTCCGCCGCACGTGATCAGCCGCAACTCCGGGCGGTTCACGTCCCCGTAGACGTCGTTCGCCGGGAAGTCCGCCTTGGCGACCGTCCGTACGGAGCTGACGGCGAACACCGCCTCCGTGCGGTTCTCCAGACGCGCCTCGATCCGGTCGCCCCGGTGCAGGCGGGACAGGTGGCGGAAGACGCCGTCCCCATACGCACCGACCGTGACATGGCCGAGGATCACCGATGGACCGATCTGACCCGGTGTCGGCGAGTGCTGGTACCAGCCCGCCCGGTCGTGCGCCGTGATCGGGGGCACCTGCACGCTGCCGTCCGGGGCCAGGCCCAGTCGTATGACCGGGGTGTCCACGTCGATGGCAGGGATGTGCAGCCCGACCGGCACCGAACGCCGCAGGGGCTGGACCGACTTCACGGAGGGCCGGTGCCGTCGCGAACCGCTCGGGCCTGCGGTCGTGTCCGCACCACCCCCGTGACCGCGGCATCCCACGAGCAGCGAGCCCAGTGCCGCGGTGGTGAACGCGCGCCTGGGAAGCGGGGTCATGCCCCGGTCGCCTGCCGGCGCCGTACGACGTGGAACGCCGCGCCGCCCGCGACGAGCACCGCGGCAGCGCCCGCGCCGATCAGCTTGCCCTGACCCCCGGAATCCGAGGGCACCGCCGTCACACCGGTGTCGGGCGCGCCGCTCGGGACCACGGAGACCTGGCCCGGGGCCGGCTCCTGGGGCGCCTCGGTGCCGGGAGCCGAGGGGACGGGCGTCGGCTCCCGGGTCGGTTCGGCGCTCGGAGCCGGGGCGACCGTGGTGGTCGGGCTGGGCGACGGCCCGTCCGCGAACGCGGGCGCGGTGCTCGCCGGCACGACGGTGCAGACAAGTGCAAGGACGCTGAGGACAGTTCGGCGCATCGAATCGCTCTCCTTCTTCGGTTCGCCCGGTGCTTCTGGTGAGCGGCGGGCTGAGTGACGGATCGAGCGGAGAGACGAGGCGGCGGCGAAGCAGGTTGTAAAGGGACGGCAAAGCCGCCAGGGCCGGTCCCGGCCGGCGGAGGTGCGGGCCGCTGCCGCCGGCCTGCCGGTCAGGCCGTGGTGCAGGTCGAGCCGCGCACGGTGAGGTGGGTGATGCTCCACCGGCGCCTGGCTCGCGACTGGGAAACCTGCCGCCCCGCTCCGAAGCCGTGATCCACATCGCCACGGCCGACCTCGTCGCCCGCTGCCTCGCGGGCGAGAGCACGATCTCCTGGCGCGACCCGGAAACGACCGCCGATGAACTCACCCCCGGGATGGGACAGCGGACGAGAACGACCTCTCATCGCGCTGACCAAGCCGTAGCCGGGGCCTGTTGGTCTCTCTGGAGGAAACAGGCTGACGACGGCGTGCAGTGCCCTTGAGGTGCGGGGACCTGCCTGAGGGGTGGAGGCGGGCCGGGCTCGGGGCCTCAGCTCCTGTCGGGACCGGCTGCGGGGAATCGCTCGGTGCCGATGACCCGGAGGAGCGCGAGGCGGCTTGCTGTGTCGCTGCCGGGCGGCGGCGTGTACAGAACGAGGCGCTGGTCGCCTTCGGGAACCAGCAGCATCTGGCAATCCAGGTCCACGGCGCCGATTTCGTCGTGGAGGACTCGCATCCGGGTGTGCCTGCGCACTGCGACCTCGTGCAGTTCCCACAGCTCGCAGAACTCCTCGCTGGCCGCGCGCAGTCGCTCCAGGAGCCGGTTCGCCGCGGCGTCAGCGCCGCGTCGTGCCACTGCGGCGCGCAGATCGGCGACATGCAGGCGGCTGTAGTGGCCGTGCTCCTCCGGCGGGTAGGCGGCCCGGGCCGCGGGGGAGGTGAACCAGCGCCAGGCCACGTTGCGGCCATGTTCGGAGACCGTACACACCTCGCTGAACAGGGCCTCGGCGATGGCGTTCTGCGCGAGGACGTCACCGAGATCGCTCAGCACCTGGGCCGGGGTGCAGGGCAACTGGTCGAGCAGGTGCAGCAACCCCGGGCCGACGTGGCCGGTGTCGGTGGGGGCCGCAGGCGGCGGGTGGCCTGCCAGCAGGTGGAGGTGGTCCCGTTCGTCCGCGGACAGACGCAGGGCGCGGGCGAGCGCGGCCAGCATGGACGCGGAGGGCTGCGGCCCGCGCGCCTGCTCCAGCCGGATGTAGTAGTCGGCTGACATCCCGGCCAGCTGAGCGACCTCCTCACGCCGCAGTCCCGGTATCCGCCGTCGAGGGCCCGGCGTCAGCCCCACTTCCGCAGGGCGGACCCGATCCCTTCGACGGCGCAGAAAGTCGGCGAGCTCACGGCGGTTGATCGACATGACGGTCATCCTGCACGACTCGCCCTCAGCCGAACCAGGGACTGGCGGTCCCAGGGTCAGCAGGCCCCTGCCGCCCCTGGCCGCGCAGCGGCAGGGTGGTGACAGGCACCGGGCCGAGCACACCCGGCCCGGTGCCTGTCACCACCCTTTCCCTGTCGAGGAGTTCCGCCATGGCCACCGTCACCGTCGCCGACGCCCAGGTCCACTACGAGACCTTCGGCACCGGCACCGGACCCACCCTCGTCCTGGTGCACGGCACCGGCTCTGCCGGCGCCGCGCTCACCTGGGGCGAGACCGCCCCCCGCTTCGCCACCACCCACACCGTGATCACGCCGGACCTGTCCGGCACCGACCGGACCACCGACACCGGCGCACCACTGACCGTCGAGCGGCTGGCCGCCCAGGTGATCGCCGTCATCGAGGACGCGGGCGGGGACCCCGTGGACCTGCTCGGCTTCTCCATGGGCGCCCCGGTCACCGCGGCCGTGGCCGCGCTCCGCCCCGACCTCGTACGCCGACTCGTTCTGGCCGCCGGCTGGGCACACACCGACAGCGACGAGTACCTGCGCAATCTGTTCACCCTCTGGCAGCAGCTCGGCCACAGCGACCCAGCAGCCTTCGGCCGCAGCGTCACCATGACCGGCTTCAGCCGCGCCTTCCTCAACACCATCGGCCGCGACCAGGTGGAAGCGCTGATCCCCAACGTGCCGCCCACGCCGGGCACGCTGCGCCACGTCGACCTCGACACCCGTGTGGACATCCGCCACCTGCTGCCCCGCATTCAGACCCCGACCCTGGTACTCGGTGCCACGCAGGACGCCACCGTCCCCGTCGAGCACAGCCGCACGCTCCACGAGGCGATCCCGCACAGCACCTACGCCGAGATCGATGCCGGGCACGTCATGTTCTTCGAGAAGGCGGACGAGTTCGCCACGGCAGTGGGCGAGTTCCTCCGCGCGGCATGATCGGCCCCTGCCGATGTGCGCCCCTGCCTGCCCGCGGTCTGGCGGGCGGCGTCCGTCATCCTTGACGTCGGTCTCCTGACGGCCCAGGGATGCGGTCCTCCCGCCGCACCGATCACGCCTGCGGGCGCATGCCGGAGTTCGGCCCGCGTCTGCCGGGCCGCGTGCCCCGCCGGCGTGCCCCGCTCGGACCGTCCTGTGCCGTAGTGGCTGTTCATGACCGACATGATCTCGGTACGGCTGGTGTGATCACGCCTTCGTACCGTCCGAGGGGCGGGCCGCACTTCCCTCGGATCCTCACCCGGGCCATCCCACGGCACGACCTTGGGCGTCGCGGTATCCCGGCCACCGGGGCCCCCGCCCGGATCCGCACTCGGGATACCGCGTGGCGGCTTGTTTGCGCCGGTGACGCCAGCTGCCGCTGGCAGTGTCCCGAGCAGACCACAAGGATGTCCGTGGCCAAGGAGGTCGACGAGGAAGGACGGGAGTGCATGGACTTACGACGAAGAACACGGGGCGGCTCGCGGATGGGAGCGCTGAGACGCTGTGCCGTGGTGCTGGTGCTGGTGCTCGCCTGCGCCGGTGGTCTGGCGGGCCCGGTATCACCACAGGCCGCCTCCGCGGTCGCCGCATCCGTTGCTGCCGCGTGCTCCACCGATCCCACCGCCGAGGGCCGGGCGGGCACGCCGGTTGCCGACAGCCTGGTGTCCGTGGACCGGGCAGACGGCCGAATCGCCCAGTTCCAGCTCTTCTACGACGCCACCGCAACCGGGGGCCTGCCCTTCGTCTGGCAGCGCGAACAAGGCGAGCCGGCAGGCCCGTTCGGGGGGTGGCAGCGGGTCGGCGCGGCAACCGTGGGACCGAAGAACCACTCGATCTCTGCCATCGAGAACTCGGCGGGCAGGCTCGAGCTCCTGTTCCCGAGTTACGGCTCGTACTGCCATGTGCAGGAGGACGGCAGCCCGGGCGGTTGGAGCGTGCCCGCCCCCTTCGGGCTGTCGCCGGCGCCGTACCAGGGCGGAGTCGTGCTGTTCAAGGAGCGGGACGGCAGCATCGACGCCCTGGCTTCAGGGTCGCGGGCCGGCCGCGCGATGGAACTGCGCCACCAGCAGGACGCGGGTACCGGCTGGGGGCCCGTCCAGTCCATGGGCCAGGTACCGGAGGCGAACGTGGGCCTCGGCCAGCCGGGCACGGTGGAACAGCTTCAGGACGGACGCCTCCACGTGACGGCGCGAGAGTGGAACAGGGACCGCATCTGGGAGATCGTCCAGACGGCACCCGGCGGGGACTGGGGCCCCTGGCAGCCGCAGTCCCCGCCGAGCACGCAGCCGGCGCGGGCCGACGCTTCCGCGAGGCACGTCCAGACGTCACCGACCGCCAGCGGCGCCCGGCTGGAAGCGGACCGCACGACGTCGCTGCTGGACGGGGACATCGTCACCTTCACCATCGCAGGCGGGCCGCCGAAGGCCTATGTGTGGGTCAAGCAGTGCGGCCCCTCGCCATCCGTGACCACCTGTGACGATGCCACGGGCCGTCAGTTCCGCGTGTACCCGGACGGCACCTACGCGCCCGCGCCGAAGAAGCTGTACGCCCAACTCAGCACCGGCGCCGGCGGTATCGACTGCCGTACCGTGCAGCAGGGCCAGTCGTGTTCCCTGGCCCTCACGGACAACACCGGGGCCCTGCTGGCCACCCTCCCGTTGCACTTCCAACCCGACGGCAGCCCCGAGGCGCCACCCACCCTGCTGGTGAACCCTCACCAGGGCCTGGTGGGCGGCCAGTCGGTGCACGCGACCGGTCAAGGCTACGAACCGCGCTACCACGTGGCGATCATGGAGTGCGCCAGCGGCGCGACCGACACCCTCGGCTGCCGTCCGCGCGGCAGGCCGCCGGCGACCAGCGACAGCGGCCATGTCGACGAGACGGTCACATTGTCGGTGACGTTCACCAGCATCGATGGCCGTACCGTCGATTGCCGTGCCGAGGGAGCCTGCGAGCTGGTTGTCTTCGGCACCCGGGTCCGCGGTCCGGACTCGGTGCGACAGCCGCTCGAATTCCTGGCCACGGCCGGGTGACCCCCGGCCGGTGACACGCCGCTGACCGGTACTCCGCGACGAGTACCGGTCAGCGGACCAGCCCCGCCCCACCGTCCGCGGCCATGGCCAGGGGGTTCGTCGTCGATATCAACACGGGCAGCGGTGTCGACGCTGGTCGGGTAGTCCGCCGGGATCGCTGAATCGCCGAGGTGGAGCCTCCCCTTGATCACCGCGGACGCCCTGGAGACTGGGAACCTTGAGGTTCCGGAGGAAGCCGCACCAGGAGTGAAGCAGGGCGTCCGGAGAGCGGTCGATCGCCATCAACGGCAACCCCGGGGCACTGCCTCCACCGGCGACACAGGGTTTCGGCATGGTCGGGCGACCGATTGCGGCCGAGCGAGGCCGACTTCGGCAAGATCGGAAACCTTTGCGTGCACGCCGTGCCATGGGAGGGAGGCGGCGGCCTTCCACCTGGTGCGAGACCGTCCCTGTCCTCCGTTCCAGCCCTTGCTCCATCTATCGATATTCGATAGATTTCCATCGCAATTCGATGAAAGGGCAGAGTCATGGGAAAGCTGGCCGTGGGTGCGCTGCGCGCCGTGCTCGTGGTGGTGCTCGTCGGCACCCTGTTCGTACAGGCAGGAATGGTGTGGGCGCTGGTCAGCGGGAACGACCCGGAGGACGGGTCGCTCCCACTGACCCCACTGCGCGTGATCACGATCCTGGGCATGGTGGCGGTCCAGGCCGTCCTGGTCTGCGTATGGCGACTGGTGGCGATGGTGCGACGCGGAACCGTGTTCTCCCATGCGGCGTTCCGCTACGTGGACGGCGTGATCGGCGGCATCGTGGCGGCCGCCCTCGCGTGGTTCGCGGTCGCGGCCGTCAACGCGCCGGGCCAGCGGGACGACCCTGGTGTCACCGTCATCATGGGCGGGGTCGGGGTGGGAATCCTGGGGGTCGCGCTCATCGTGCTCGTGCTGCGGACGCTGCTTGCCCAGGCCATCACACGCGACGGTGAAGCCGCTCAGATGCAGGCCGAGTTGGACGAGGTGATCTGATGCCGATCGCCGTCGACATCGATGTGATGCTCGCCAGGCGGAAGATGTCCGTGGGAGACCTCGCGGACCGCGTGGGAATCACGCCCGCCAACCTGGCAGTGCTCAAGAACGGCCGCGCCAAGGCGGTGCGCTTCGCGACGCTCGCCGCGCTCTGTGAGGTGCTCGAGTGCCAGCCGGGTGACCTGTTGCGCTGGGAGCCCGAGGACGCCGCGGGCGAATGAGCCGTGCCTGCTTCCTGGACTTCTCGTCCGTGAAGAGCGCGCTGCCGTCCGTCTGCTGCTTGACCTTCAGGCCCTTGTCCTTCAGCGGCAGTGTGCGGGTGTAGCCCCCGACGGCCGGCTTCTGCTCGATCTCGACGAACTGCTCGAAACCGGTGCGTGGCCTCGACGACCACGTCCGCGCCGGGGACTGCGTTGACGTACTCCGCGAGTGTGCCCTCCACCTCGGGGGCGGGTAACCCGCCCGTTCACTGCAGCGTGATCTGCTCATCGCCCTCCCCGGCGGCGATTGCCCTGCCCGTGATCGCTACCTGGGAGTTGTCCCTCGGCGCCGGGCCGCCGTCGGCGGGGTGGCGGCTCCGTTCAGGCAGAGGTCGAGGAGTGCGTGCATGCGGGGGAGGGGAGGGACGGGTTGGCCGCGGCGCCCTCTGCGGTGCGGGAGTCAGTGAGGAGGGTTTCCAGCGCCTCTGGTTTCAGGGTCGGGTTGGCGGCGGCTGCCCGGCGTACTGCATCGTCGGGGTCTTCCAGCGGAGGTTTGGGAGCGAGTCGTGCGGGGTCGACGTGCCGGTCGCAGGCGAGGGCTCGGCGGATCCGCCTGGCCGGGTGGCGGAGGGCCGCCTCGATGACGGCGCGGGGAAGGTCGCGGCCCTCGCACATCAGCAAGCCGGCCTCACCGACCGCTTCGTCCAGGAGCCGGATCAGCACGTCGGCGGGCGCCGCCGCGTTGACGGCGATGCCGCGCAGCCACAGTCCACGGAGAGAGTCGGACACCACATCATCCTGCCCTCCTCCCGGGCCGAGCCGGGGGCCCTTCTTGGTCCTTTCTTCGGTGGCCCGGCTGCGCTGCCGAAGGGCGAGACTCGCAACAGCACCGCTACCGTGCGTGCCTGACGCGGGTCTCGCGCCGTGCTTCGCCGCCGTTCACCAATCGGTCGAAGACCAGTCCGTCGATGCAGGTCAGCGGAGTGTGAGTGCGGTTCTCGACGTCAGTGACGTCGTGCGCGGCGAGGCGAGGCGAGCGGTCGCCTCAGCGATCCGGGTGGCGCAGTCAGCCCGTACTGATCTCCACAGCGTTCGCCGTGGAGTTGAGGCCCTTGTGAATCGCGCGGGCCACCGCTTCGGTGGTGGCGACTCCGGCGGCCATTGTCTCGTTGTCGTGGGTGAGCACGGTGATGGTGTAGTCGTGCCCGCGGCCGGTGAAGGCGCCCAGGCCGTGCACCCGCCAGCCGTGCGTGGCGCGTGACAGCCAGCCGTTCTTGACATGAAACTGCGCGGAGCTCGGCGCGCCTGCCGGTGTACCCCAGCGCTGCGAGGCGACGACCTTGCTCATCAGCTTGAGGGCGTAGGCGCGCGCCTTGTCGCTGAGCACGCTGTTCCTGCCCGTGATCAGGTCCATCAGCTTCTGCTCGTCACCGGCGGTGATCTGGGTCAGGCCCCAGTGGCCGTTGCCGCCCGGCACCGTCCGGGTCATGTCTGCCGCAGACAGGAAGCTCTTGACCTTCGGTACTCCGAGCTGCTGCCACAGCGCGGTCGTCGCGTCGTTGTCCGACTTCGTGATCATCGCGGTCGCGAGCTCGGTCTCACGCGTGGTGAGGTGGCGGTTCTGCCTGTCCACGTCCCACAGCAGCGTCGCGAGGACGGTGACCTTGACGGTACTGGCGGAGTCGAACCTCTGGTCCGCCCGCAGCGTGCAAACCGTGTTCGTCATGCGATCGTGCAGTGACACGGCAGTGACGGCTGTCCTGCCCCTGAGCGCGGCCGTGATGTCCCGCTGCAGCTTTGCGGCCAGCCCAGCCTTCTCCGAGCTGCACCGCACCCTCGGTGCCGCCGCGACGGCGTCCGCCGCCCCGGCCCCCACGAACACGGGAACGGCCGTTCCGGCGACGACCGCGGCGGCCAGGATGCGTCGGAATGCATGCATGTGCCCCAAGTCATTCCACCTCTTCCTGATGTCGACCGGTTTGCCTGACCAGTGTTGGTGAAGGAGGCATGAGATGGGGTGTGATTTCGGTCACGGAGGAGTTGGGTGGCCACGGTCGCGACCCTCGTGTGGCCTGGTACCGGACCGCCCTGCGCGGTCCGGTACCAGGCCACGCCTTCCCGATCCTGCCGGTCGCAGCCGGCACGGCCGTGACGAAGAGCTCACCATGCCCGCAGCCAGGCATGACCGCCCCGAGTCTCCGAGCCGTCGCGGAGTGTCAGCCGCACGACGGGTGAGGCGCGAGGTGCGGAAAGAACGCCTGCCGCCGCTCCTTCTCGACGGTGAGCGGGTGCGTGCGGCACAGTCGGTCGTAGATCTTGTCGGTGTCCCGGTCGATCAGGCAGGTGTGCTCCAGCTCGATCCCGCTGTCCGTTCAGCCGCTGGCGCAGTAGCAGCAGAGCGTTCTGCAGGTGCCGGGCTGTTCAGGGTGATCTGTAAGCCCTTGGCAATCGGCCCACGTTCTGGTTGATGGCCACGGAAAGGAATCATGTGATGAACGCGCGTCCCTTTTTCGACGCCCACTTCCATGTGATCGACGGCCGCTTTCCTCTGTTCGAGCATGACGGCTATCTGCCGGGGGAGTTCACGGTTCAGCAGTACCGGGAGCGTACTGCCGCTTTGGGTGTCGTGGGTGGTGCGGTCGTCTCGGGGTCGTTCCAGGGATTTGATCAGAGCTGCCTCCTTGACGCGCTCTCGCAGTTGGGTCCGGGTTTCGTCGGTGTCGCCCAGATCCCGCACGATCTCCCCGACGCGGAGGTCGCGCGTCTGGCCGGGCGGGGTGTGCGCGGGGTCCGTTTCAACCTGCGCCGCGGTGGCTCCGCCGGTGTGGAGGATCTTGAAAGCCTGGCACGCCGTGTTCATCATGTGGCCGGCATGCACGTCGAGCTTTACGTCGACGCTCGCGACCTTCCCGAACTCGCCGGGATCCTGGCCGCCCTGCCCGCGGTGAGCATCGACCACCTGGGCCTGCACGCGGACGGTCTGCCGCATCTGCTGGCGCTCGTCGAGTGCGGTGTCCGGGTGAAGGCCACGGGTTTCGGACGGGTCGAACTCGATGTCCCGAAGGCGCTTCGGGCCGTGCTGAAGGCCGACCCGACCGCTCTGATGGCCGGCACCGACCTGCCTTCCACCCGGGCCCGGCGCCCCTTCGCCGATACGGACCTCGAACTTGTGGCGGAGGTGGCCGAAGAGCACCTGGATTGCGTCATGTACGGCAACGCGGCGGCCTTCTACCGGGTATGAGGAGGTACGCGATCATCTCGGTTCCGGCGTGATGCCGATCGGGCTGTGAAGCTTCCCGGTCCTTGTCCCAAGGCCGGGTGGTTGGCCTTTGCGCGGTGCACGCGAGGGGCGGCTCTCTGCGTGACTGCCGCGCAGCGTCCTGTGCGGACTCTCCTGACAAATTCGTCTCGGTCCAGCGCACGAGTTGCCCGTGGGTGGCGACGAGGGTGACGTCGCCGAGGGGGATGTCAAGTCCTCAACGGCCCTGCCTCAAGACTGTCGGATGAGGAACGGGCTGCACCTCAGGCGTGAGCCCTGCGGTGCCGGGGCATCCTGGCGTGCGCCGAGGGTGCTTCGGATGCTGGGTCGCGGCCTGGAACACCGGGCCCAAGGCACACGTCCGAACCAAGACCACCTGAACAGACTGCCTGGGTCAGGAACCTAGCCGCCGTGCTCGTGGCGGACGTTCGCCTCGATCGGCTGCACCTGGTAGCCCGGCTCCATCGCGTACGCGACGGTGGGCGTGGCGTACGCCGCTGCGGTGGGTGCCCGGGCCGTGTCCGGCCACTCGTCGACACGTGTCCGGCGGTGGCGCCGTTTCTCGACGGCCCGCGCGCGCCTGGCAGACTCGCCGCAAGCACCGAAGACAGCCCCAGCCCTCACGCCGCCTGGGGAACGCGACGCAGGACCGGCGGCAGCGAGTGGCCGTGAAGAAGGACTGGCAGGAATGAAGATCGCGACAGACGACTTGTCCGGACCTGAGATCGCCCGCTTCCTCGACGAGCATGTCCGCCAGATGCGGGCCATCTCGCCTCCGGAGAGCAAGCACGCGCTCGACCTCGACGCCCTCCGCAAGCCTGAGGTCACCTTCTGGGTGGTACGGGACAGTGACAGCCTGGTGGGCTGCGGCGCGCTCAAGCGGCTGGACGCGGGCCACGCCGAACTGAAGTCGATGCGCACCATGGCGGCGCGCAAGCGGAGCGGGGTCGCGTCCCTGCTGCTGGAGCACATCATCGCCGAGGCCGAGCACATGGGCTTCACACGGCTGAGCCTGGAGACCGGCACGGCCGAGTTCTTCCTGCCCGCCAGAAAGCTGTACGAGAAGTTCGGGTTCGTCTACTGCGAGCCGTTCGCGGACTACCAGCCCGACCCTCACAGTACGTTCATGACGAGGACGCTCTGAGGAACCTCGCTCCGTTCACGGGTCTTGCCGATGGCCCCGGGCCGGACGACGTCCCGATCGTCACGGTCACGCCTGGTCAGGGGGCAGGACCGGCGACCGCCTCCGGCTCCGGCCAGAGCTCCCGGGAACCTCGTGGAGGAGCGGCTCGCTCCTCCACGTGCGGGCGCCGGGACCGTCGACGTGCCCGAGCAGCCGGAGGACTTGGGCTGGACGCCTCCTCGTCCGCGGGCTGCTTGCGTGAGCTGGCGGCCACCGTTTCGGCCCGTGGCGGGTCTCCGCGCAGGTCTGGCGCTCGGGCCGTTCCCGGGTTCAGGCCAGACCGAACTTCTCGGCGTGCACCTGCCGCGCCGGTACCCGCAGGTCTCGCAGTCCGGCGAGCACGGCCCTGGTCATGGCGGGTGGGCCGCAGACGTACACATCACGTTCGGTGATGTCGGGGACCAGCCGGTGCAGGTTGCCCGAACCGAGCGGCAGGACACCGTCCTCGCCGGTCCTGCCGGTGAGCAGGTGCAACCGTCCGCTCCGGAGCTCCACCAGCTGGCGCACCTCGTTCAGCAGCACGGCGTCGGCCTCGCTGCGCACCCGGTACAGCACGACGACGTCACCGGTCGCCTCCTCCTCCAGCATGGCCCGCACGGGTGTGATCCCCACACCGCCGGCGATCAGCAGGGTGCCGGCCCGGGTCCGGTGCAGCGAGGTGAACGCCCCGTACGGCCCCTCGACGAAGGCGCGGCTACCGACGGGGACGTTCCGCAGGCCGGCGCTGGTGCTGCCCGCTGCCTTCGCCGTGAGGCGCAGCCCTTGTCCGTCGGGCGCCGCCGACAGTGAGAAGGGGTTGGCCAGCCACCAGTGGTTGTGCCCGGGGAACCGCCAGATGCAGAACTGACCCGCCCGGGCCGGGAGCTTGTCGAGGTGTCGGCCGGTGACGTAGACGGAGACCACGTTGTCCGACTCCGGTACCACGGCCGCGACACGGAACCGGTGGTGGACGTTGCGCCACAGCGGCACGGCGACGCGCCCGGTCAGCAGGGCACCGAAGGCGAACAGCCACAGCACCCACCAGTAGGCCGTGGCGAACGCGGAGGACGTGAACGTCGTGGTCTCCTGCAACTGGTGGACGAACGACAGGCCCACGGCCACGTAGAGCAGCAGGTGCAGACCGTGCCAGACCTCGTACCGCAGTCGCCGCCGCAGGGGTCGGGTGGAGATCACGGCGATCACGACGATCACGGCCGTGGCGAGCATGCCCAGCAGGGAGGCCGGCACCCCGCTCAGTGCGGCGAACGTCTTCCCCGCGGACGCGCCGTCGAGTTTCGCATAGCCGAGCACCACCAGCGTGGCATGGGTGAGAACCGTCCACAGCAGCAGGAACCCGACCCAGCGGTGCCACACAGTGAGCCGGTCCATCCCGATACGGCGGTCCAGCCAGGGAAGCCGGGCCACCAGCAGCAGTTGGAACAGCATCAGCAGCGCCGCGTGCAATCCGAAGAACCTGGCGATCGTGAGCACCTCGTTCTTGCCCGAACCGGCGCTGAGGAACAGCGTCTCGACGATCACCACATTGACGATGGCGAAGCCCCGCATCGCCCAGCGCGCCGCGTCCACCGGAAGCACGGTACCCACCCGCACCGTGTTGTTCACCGCCGCCATGATCGCCTCACATCCCCCCGTGGCCGCGCCACTCGCGACCCGTATGCACAAACCCGATGAAGATCGAGCAATTCGTCCGGATACGCATCTCGATCGGATAAGCATACGAAGCGCGGGCCCGATCCGTTCACGCCAGAAGCTCCTGAATCCGGCCCGCGTTCGGTGCGTCCTGCGGACCAGGGTTCCGCGACGGTGCATGCCGCCGAGTGGTGCGGCCGTCCGGGGCGCGTGCCGCGCACCCGGCCCGTTCCCTCAAGCACCGAGGCCCGCCCGTGGTCCCGGCGTTCGCTCCCGGCTCCCGTTTCCAGGCCACTCTCCTCGGGTTGGCCCCTGCGCCCGTCCTCATCGTCTGCATACGCTGCGGCTACGCATCCCACGCTCGCCGCCGACCTCGACCGGTTTCCCGAACTCCTGCAGTCCGCCCGCGATTTCGCGGCCCGTGAGCCCATCTGCGCCCGGTGATGACCGTTGCGGGCCCGCCGCCGACGGACCACATGAGGACGTTCCCAGGTGCCGTCGACAACCCACATGCGAAGTCGGTTGTAGATCCGCACCAGTTGGCGTACCCCCTGGCAATCGGAACCACTGCGACCCGGTCTGGACAGCGGACAGGGCCCAGACCTGGGGGAGATCGTCGGGCCCTCCCTCGAGGAGCACGATTTCGTAGCGGTCATGAGTCTTGCCTCCAGCAGGCCGGGAAGGCCCGACGAGCGAGGATGGGGGCGTTCCGACGCGCAGGGCTCCGAGCCCTCGTGCCGGCTCACGCCCCGCCAGGGTCCTCGAGCGGCAGCCCCATGACGTCGGCGAGGCCTTCGGCCAGGGCCGCCAGCGTCGGGTGCTCGTAGACGAACCTGGGTGTGATCCTGATGTCCAGTCCTGCCTCGAGCCGGGTACGCAGTTCGAGGGAGAGGAGCGAGTCGAACCCCAGTGACCTCAGGGGCGTCTGGGCGTCCAAGGTGCTGCTTTCGCCCAGCCGGAGGACGGCGCGGACATGGCCGGCTATATAGGTCTCCAGGCCCCGCGCCGGGCGAGGCCGGCCGGGAGTGACCTGAGCGCGGCGCGCATGTCGCGGGCCCCTTCTCCTCGTCCTTCGACCGGTGCTCCGTCCTTGGGCGTTCCGTCCTGGGTGAGGTGGCTGAGCAGGGAGGAGTGCCGGACCGCCGGCGGGATCCAGGTGTCGGGATCGCCGGGGATGACACCGGTACGGGTGCGGCCGTGGATCAGCAGGGTGTTGAGGGCATGGAGCCCTTTGTGGGTGGGGATGGTGCGGTAGCCGCGTTCAGCGAAGTCCACCGCGGCTCCCGTCTCGCCCCACGGGCCCCGGTTCACGGACAGCGTCGGCAGGCCCTGCCGGGTGCGCCATGCCGCGAATCCGTCGAGCCAGGCGTTGGCGGCCGCGTAGGCGCCCTGGCCCGGGTTGCCCAGCAAGGAGGCCATGGACGAGTAGACGGCGAACCAGTCCAGGGCGTGGTGTGCCACCGCTTCGTGGAGTTTCCACGCCCCGTCCACCTCCGGGCGCCAGACGTCGCTGAGTCGGCTGTGCGAGATGTTGGTGATCGTGGCGTCGCGCAGCACCATCGCGGCGTGCGCTATGCCCCGTAGAGGCAGCCCGTCCGCTGTGGCAGCCGCCACCAGGCGGTCGGCCGTTCCCGGTTCGGCGATGTCCCCCAGGACGACGGTGATCCTCGTGCCGCGGCCGCGCAGCTGGGCCAGGATCCGTTCGGTGAGCGCGCCGTCCGGGTACAGGACGGACCAGTCGACGGGTACGCCGGCGCAGTGCAGCGCGGCCAGCTGGGTGCGGAACGTGGCGATCTCGTTCTGGTCGCGGCGGAGGGTGGGCAGCACGACCGGCCGCGGCGACACCTCCGGCAGGCTGTCCGTGACTGATCGGGCGACGACGGGATGGGGGGAGACTTCCAGATAGACGAGATGACGGTCCGCGGCTGCCGCGGCGATCGCGGAGGCGAAACGGACCGGGCGGCGGAGGTTCGCGCACCGGTAGGTGGCGTCGAAAGCCGGTGTCCGCCGCGGGTCTTCGAGAACCGTGGAGTAGAAACGGGACGGAAGGCCGCTGCGGTGCCAGGTCACGCAATCCCTTCCACAGATCCGGAAGCAGCGGGTCGACCTGAGGTGGGTGCGAAGCGACGTCAACGGTTACCGGGTGCGCCGGGACACCACGGGCCTCCCACCTGGCGACCAGCTCGTCGACGGTGCGCGGGGCGCCCGCGACGACCGTGGACCGGGGGGACGCGAGGACGGCGACCGAGACCGACCCGCGCAGCCCGGCCGTGTCGAGCTCCCGCTGCACCGTGGCACGATCCAGACCCACGGCCGCCATCGCTCCGGCACCCGCGATCCGTGCGAGCAGCGACGAGCGCCGGCAGACGACCTTCACGCCGTCCGCGAGCGTCAGCGCTCCGGCCACGACAGCAGCCGCCACCTCGCCCATGGAATGGCCCACCACCGCGGCCGGCTCGACGCCGTGGGCGCGCCAGAGCGCGGCGAGTGCGGTCTGCACGGCGAACAGCAGCGGCTGCAACCGAGCGCAGTCGGTGACCGGTTCCTCCCGGGCAAGAAGCCGGAGCACGGAGAACCCCGCCTCGGCCTGAATCAGCCCGTCGGCCACCGCCAGAGCCGCCGCGAACGCGGAATTGTTCGTCACCCACGATCAGTCCGTGGAGGAGCGGGTACGGCAGTTCGCGACCCGCATTCCGGCGGACGACCCGCGGAAGACCGCTGAGCTTCGAGAACGCTGAGGACCAGGTGCAGGAACGCGCGAGCTGAGAGTGGCCGGGTCCTTGAGGGCCCGCCCTCTGCCAAGGCGGCTTCACCTTGATCGTTTCCTGGGGGCGGGTCTCACACGGTGAGTCTGGCGAGTTTCCTGTAGCAGGCCAGGGTGGCGGCGAGGCCGAGGAAGGCGGGGGAAGTGGCTGCCACTTCGTTCGTACCGGACCCTGAGGCGGCGGTAGCCGAAGAGCCCCGGCCGACGTGGCGGATCGGCCTTCACGGTTCAGCATCATGCCGCATCACCGAAGCGCCACGTGTGACGACTACCGGACCCAGTTCGGCAGATCGGTGCCCCACTCGGTTGGTGCATGATTCCAGTTCGTGGGCGCGCCGTCGTAGTGGACCGGGGGGAGGGCATGACGGAGCAGACCGTAGGGGGATTCGGTCTCGGTGAGCCAGGGGCCGGGGTGGTAGGGGTCGGCTTCGCCCTGTACGGGGGTGGGGCGGAGGTCGTGCAGCAGCCAGGACGCCGTGCCTGCCAGGGAGAGACGAAGCTGCCGCCCGCCGCCGATTGCCTGGCGGTCGCTCAGTGCCCGTAGAACGGCGGCGGCGAGCAGGTACCCGGTTCCGTGGTCCAGGGCCTGCGCGGGCAGTGCACCGGGGCGGCCGTCGGCCGCGGCCTCGACTGCAGCGATACCGGTACCGGCTTGGACCAGGCTGTCGAAGCCGCGGCGCTCGGCCCAAGGGCCGGACCAGCCCCAAGCGGACAGTTGGGCGACGATCAGGCCGGGATGCCGGGACAGCAGCGCATCGGGGGCCAGTCCGTGCCGGTCCAGGGCACCGGGGCGATAGCCGGTCACCACGACGTCTGCCTGGCTGAGGAGGTCATCGAACGCATGCCGGTCGCCAGGGCTGGTGAGGTCCAGCAGCGTGGAGCGTTTACCCACGCCGGTGTCGGCGTGAGCATCTGCATCCTCGGGGAGCCGGGGGGCATCCACGCGCAGCACGTCTGCGCCCAGCAGTGCCAGTGTGCGGGTGCCCACGGGGCCGGCGATGACGCGGGTCAGGTCCAGTACCCGGACCCCCTGCGCCGGCTTCGACGCGGGCGTCAGCAGTCGGGGGGTGCCCCGGTCCATGCGACGTGTCCCGACCAGAGCGGGGCCGGGCGCACTGGGTGCGGGAGCTACGGCCACGGCCAGGCCGCCTGCCGCGTACACGGTCTCCTGAACGTGGCGGGCAGGACGCGATGCCAGTTCCTTCGAGAGCACTTCCGCCAGTGCCTGGTCCTCTCCGGTGTCCGCGATTCCCAGGGCGCCGAGCAGCCGGGCACGGTGGTGCGGGTAGTTGGCGTGTGTGCGCACCCATCCGTCGGCCGTCTGCCAGAACCCGGACAGTGGGGCGAAGGACGTCGGAGTCCGGCCGTCGATCCGCAGATGACGTTCACTGACGAACGCGGTGGCCACTGCTCCCTCGGACACCCGCACCGCGGGCACCGGCACGCCGTTGCGCAGCGCCAGCAGTTCCGCTGCCGCCAGCGAGGCCACTGCCACGCTGGCCCGCGCCAGTTCCCTCACCGGCAGGCGCGAGGGCAGGACCGTGCCCGCTCCCTCGAAGGACACGCGCTGAAGCAGTTGCTCCTGGCCCTCCAGGGCCGCCCAGGCGTGCCCGGTGGCCGC
This sequence comes from Streptomyces sp. HNM0645, assembly GCF_030056615.1. Classification (NCBI taxonomy): domain Bacteria; kingdom Bacillati; phylum Actinomycetota; class Actinomycetes; order Kitasatosporales; family Streptomycetaceae; genus Streptomyces; species Streptomyces sp. HNM0645. Next base: position 18,881 of record NZ_JASHLT010000075.1, read on the forward strand.
GTCACCGGTGTCCGTCATCCGCTCATTGTGCAACACAACCCAGCGAGCGATGTGCCGGGTTGGTGTCGGGGGAGGGGGTCAGTGGCGGTATGTCAGGTTGCTCTTCGTCGAAGTAGCGTCGAGACTCCGCGCATTGGTGGAACACGGTGCGCGAGTGTCCTGTTCGTCTGACCCGCGCCGGAGCGGTGCGCGTCGGCGGAGGTGGCAGCGATCGGGTTCCCGGGCTCGTGGAGGCACTTCGCGTTGCGGAGGCTGCGTTGGCGCCGATGTCCTTCGTCGCTGTCGTCGATGACCGGGTCGTCGGGCATGTCCTGCCGAGCACGACGATGTTGGATGCTCGGCTCCGGATCGTGGACGTCCTGTCGCTGTCGCCGCCGGGCCGATGGTTCGCCGGCGGGCCGGCTCTCCTGGAAGTTCTCCGCCGGAGCGGTGGAGCCCGGTGAGTCACGCGAAGACGCAGCCGTGCGGGAGAGGCGCGAGGAAACCGGTCTGGTCGTGGTCGCCCTGGCGCAGTTGGGCGAACGGTTGGACCCGAAGACCCGTCGGACGGTGTCCTGCACGGCGTGCGCGTTGTCGGCGGCACCTGCTGTGAAGCGGACACGCAGGAGCTGTCCGAGCTCGTCCGGGTCGCCCTGGGGCAGATCCCGCAGCATGTGCCGTACGGACTCTTCGAGCCGGTGCAGGAATACCTCGAGGCCACTCTGCCTCCGTAATCGCCACGGACGCGGACAGCCACTCGTCAAAGGAGAGTGACAGAACTCGACCGGTGTGGCTACGATGCCCGCGATGAAGAACTCCTCCTCATTCGGATTGGGGGCATCGTTCGCTCAGGGTGAGTGCTGATGGCACATCACTTCGCGAACGGGATTCCGCCCCGACTGCTGATGTGGCAGCGCGTCCGTGAGTACGCTGTGCCACCGTCCATGATCGAGACCGCGACCGCACGGCGTGTTGTCGGTGACTGGGCGGGGGCCTGTGCCGCTGCCCGGATCGATGTCGATCTCGATCTGCGCGCCGTGGGACGTCACCACGGCACCGAACTCGTCACCCGCCTCCGGTCGGACCTGCGCCGTCTTGCGCCCGATCTGCTGCGCTGGCACATGCCCCGGAGCGCCCCCGACGGGTTGCTCCGTCCCGGCCTCACCGTCTGTCTGGCCCGATACCCGGGCTCCGGTTCCGGCGACGGATGTTCCGACGGCGCGCCGCTGCGGTTGGTGGTGCGGACGCCGCCGGCCTGGGCGGAGGCCGGGCAGCGGATGTCGCTGGCATTGTGGGACGCAGGAGGGAACGGTTTCGGGGCTGACGGCCCCGGGCGGCATCCGCATCCGCATCCCGACCGGCGTTTCCGGCTCGATCTGCACCGGCATCTCTGGGACGCCGCACGGAGCGGGGAGCTGGCGCGGCGCAGTACCACCGGTGGCGATTCCCCCTGGGCGGTGCCGCGTTGGGCTGCCGAAGCAGAGCTGCTGCTGCGCGCCGACGGGCAGGACCCACGTGGGGCGTTCCGTGTGCGGCTCGGGGCGCGGAGCAGTGTCGTGTACGAACTCGTCGCGCCCGACGACTGCCATGCCCCGGCGTTGCGGGAAGTTCGGACCTCGCGGTACGACGTCGCCGCGCTTCCGGTGCTGCCGGAGGCAGCGGCGCGGGTGCTGCCGGATCTGGAACTGCTGGGGGCCGGGTTGGTCTCGGCCGGACGGTTGCATCCGCTGGTCGCCGCCGCGCTGGCGCCGTACGCAGCGGTGGCGCCAGTGGTCGGGACCGGGCCGGAGAGCGGTGACCCGCACCGGGTGGAGTGCCGGGGCGCGGTGCACCGGATCGCGCTGCGGGACGGGGTGCTGACGGCCGTCGATCACGAGCCGGACCAACTGCGGCGCGAGGAGCTGCTGGTGGCGCTCGGCGGTCCGCCGCTGCCCTGTCTGCGGGCGATCGACGCCGTGCACCGCAGCCCCGAGGCGCTGCCCGCGGTGCGGGAACGGCTGGGCCACGGTGATGTCGCCGGGGCGCTGGCCGTGGTCGAAGGATTGCTCGGGCCTGGCGCGGTGCTGCGCGACGGGCCGCTCCGGGAGGCTCTGGAGTCGGCCGTGGCCCGGCGAGTCGACCACGGACTGTTCCGCTCGGGGCTGGACACCTCGCACCCCGCCGCCCGTGCGGCCAGGACGCCGCAGGACCACCACCTCCGCCCGGACCTCCGTGCGCTGTCCGCCCTTCGGCTCAAGCGCGGCCGGCGGACCCGGCCTCGTAACGCCCTCGTCGACTGACTTCGCCGAACCCGCTCCCCGCGCCGACTTCGCCGCCTCGACGAAGTCGCGCTGTCTCCTTGTCCCTTGCCGCGCGTCCTGCGCCATTCGCGACCCCAGGTGATGCCCATGACCTCCCGTCTCTCCCTCGCCGACGATCTCCTCTCCCTCCTTCGCACGACCACCACGGAACCCCGTCCGGACGAGCAACTCGAAGCGCTCGCCCTGGCCGTGTCGGCCGACCTGCCCGTACTGCTCTGGGGCGAGCCCGGCATCGGCAAGACCGCAGCCCTGAACCAGCTCGCCGACTCCCTCGGCCTGCCTCTGACGACCGTGATCGCCAGCGTCCACGAACCGTCCGACTTCTCCGGGCTGCCCATCATCGGCGACGATCCGGAGGTACGGGGGGTGCCGATGGCGCCGCCTCAGTGGGCCGTTGAGCTGGTTCGGGCCGGGCGGGGACTGCTGTTCCTGGACGAGCTGTCCACCGCGACCCCGGCGGTTCAGGCCGCGCTGCTGCGGGTGGTGCTTGAGCGGAGGGTGGGCGCGCTGCAACTCCCGCCCGGGGTGCGGATCGTGGCCGCGGCCAATCCGCGTGCCTCGGCGGCGGACGGATGGGAGCTGAGCCCGCCGCTGGCCAACCGGTTCGTGCATCTCTACTGGGTGCACGACCGGGACGTGGTGGTGCGCGGGCTCGGCGGGGTGTGGCCCCGGGCGGAGCTGCCACGGCTGGCGCCGGAGCTGTTGCCGGAGGCGGTGGACTTGGCCCGGCGCGCGGTCTGCGGATTCCTGGAGGCCCGGCCCACGCTCATCCACCGGCTGCCGAACAGCGAGACACGGCGCGGCGGTGCCTGGCCGTCACCTCGAAGCTGGGATGCCGCGTTGACACTGCTTGCCTTCGGCACTGCGGCCTCGGTGTCCCGGGAGGTGCTGGCACTGCTGGTACGCGGCGCGGTCGGAGACGGGCCCGGGCTTGAGCTCCTCGCCCATCTGGACCGGATGGACCTCCCGGACCCGGAGACGCTGCTGGCCGACCCGGCCGCCGCCGAGCTGCCGGTACGGGGCGATCTCCGTCAGGCGGCGCTGGAGGCGGTGGTGGCAGCCGTCGGGGCGCGGCCGGAACGCGAACGCTGGGAGGCGGGCTGGGCGGTGCTTGTCCGAGCGCTGGAGACCGGCGCCCCGGATCTGCTGGTCGCTCCGGCTACGGCGCTGGCCTCGCTGCGGCGCGACGACTGGGAGGTGCCTCCGGCTGTGGAGCGGCTGGCGGGGGTGATCGGTCTCGCCGAGCGGGCGGACCGGTCGGTGGAGAAGACCGCCCCGCGGACGCCAGCGGGGCTTGCGGCGGGGGCGCGCCGATGACCGGATCCATGACGAAGCGGCCACTCCCGCGTCCGATGTCGCGGCCGGCGCCGCCGCGCCAGGTACGGGCCACGGTGCCGTCGGAACCGGCCGCCGTGCCGAGCGAGCCGACCGACAAGGCCGTGCTCAAGCTGGACATGGAGAAGCTGCTGGCGGCCCGGCTGCACGCGGTGAAGGTGCGTCCCTATCTGGCAGCCGCACTGTTCGCGCTGCACGTGGTGGAGGACCGGTCGGTGCCGACGATGGCGGTGGACGCGTACTGGCGCTGCTACGTCTCCCCCGCCTTCGTGGCCCTCATGCCGGTGGAGGAGCTGGCGGGTGTCTGGGTGCACGAGGTGTCCCATCTGCTCCGGGACCACCACGGGCGCGGTGAGCGCTATGCGCGGGAGCACGAGGCATACGGGCCTGGTGAGAGACTGCGGCGGAACATCGCCGCGGACTTCGAGATCAACGACGACATCTACGGCGAGGGACTGCCGAGGCCCACCGGGGCGGTGCTGCCGTCGTTGCTGGGTCTGGGCGACGGGCTGCTGATGGAGGAGTACCTGCGGACGGCTTCACTGTCCGGGCCCGCCGCGGAACTGGCCTGGCTGGACTGCGGCGGCGGTGCCGACGGGCAGGCGCGGCCCTGGGAACTGGGGCCTGACGGGGCACACGGACTGTCCAGGCAACAGCGGGACGCGGTCCGCTTCCGGGTCGCGGAGGGGATCCGGGGCAAGCCGGGCAACGCTCCGGAGGGCTGGCGCCGCTGGGCGGACGAGGCGTTCCATCCGCCGCAGTCATGGCGGCGGTTGCTGGGAGCGGCGGTCCGCTCGGCGGTGGGCGAGCAGGGAGCGGGCGAGAACCACAGCTACCGCCGCCCGTCCCGGCGCTCGGCCTCCGTACCCGGGGTGCTGCTGCCAAGCCTGCGCCCTGCGCCGCCTCGGGTGTGCGTGGTGATCGACACCTCCGGGTCGGTGAGCGACGCCGAACTGGGCAGCGCGCTGTTGGAGGTGGCGGCGATCTCGCGGGCGGTGGGCGGCCGTCGTGACCTGGTGTCGGTGATCTCGTGTGACGCGGCGGCCGGGGTCGCCGTGCCGCTCTGCCGCGCCGAGCGGATCGAGTTGATCGGCGGCGGCGGCACGGACCTGCGCTCCGGCTTCGAGCGCGCGCTGCGCTCCCGTCCGGACGTGGTCGTCGCCCTGACGGACGGCCAGACGCCCTGGCCCTCGGCACAGCCGTCCTGCCGCGCGGTGGTCGGGCTCTTCCCCCGCCCCATGCGAGCCGCGGACGAGAACAACCCGGGCTACGTCCCGGACGCTCCGCCGTCCTGGGCGCGGGTGGTCACCATCGGCTGAGCGGAGGGCGGGCGCAGCTGTCTGGAGTCCGGGATCCCAGTCCGGTCCCGCAGCGCCCAGATCTCCTTGACCGGCAGCAGCGGGTTGGCCGCCGCGCTCCATCCCGCCTCGGGGTCGGCCAGCATCTCCATCAGGCGCCGCACCGGCAGCCGTTGGTTGTGCCCGGTCACCGAGCGGACCCGGGCGTCCGGGTCATGGCTCAGGCACTCGACAAGTTCGGGCGTGGCGTCCGGGGCGCGCAGGACGAGGAGACGGGCGTCTCGGTCGGGGGCCTCCGCGAAGCGGGTGGCGAGGCCGGTCGAGCCCGCCGCGGCGCTGCTGCGTGCGGCGGTCCGAGCCGAACTGCGGGTGCGACCGACGACCGCGGACCCTTCCAGCATCGGCAATCATCGGACCACGCCATGGCAGCACGGCCGGTCACCGGCATTCGAAGGGTTCCGCCGGCCTTGCCGTCGGAGGTGACGGTCAGATTGGCCCTGACCTCGGTTTTCCCGCCGTACGAACGGTAGACCGCGGACAAGCGCACACCCGGCAGTGCCGCCAACTTCTCGGCTGCTGCGGCGCCCTTGGTCGCCACCGTGGCTGAGGGCTCTCCGCCCGCCCCCGTGCAGCCCGCGTCACGCCCGCCGGAATCATCAGGCCGAAACAGGGCTACGAGTACAACGATCGCCGTCGCCAGTGACGGGCCCGCATACAGGCAACGCCGGCTGCGGGAGCCAGTTGTCGGTGCTGCGGTGGGCGGGTGGGCCGGCGGTGGGGGAACGGTGGGAGGTAGGGGAGGGAACCCGGGTGCCGCGTCCTCGGGCCACGGGCTGTCCGGTGGTCCGACGGGGGGAGGCGGACACTGTGGTGGCTCCGGCGTGCCCGCAGCACTTCTCAGAGGGCGATATGAGAGTTGATGACTGATTTTGCCGCTTCGTTGAGGGTGAGCGGCAGGTCGCTGCAGGATCCGCGACTTCAGTAGCGATCCCCATCGAGGGCTCTTTCGATCTTCGTTTGGCCCGCCCACTGATCCAAGACGGGACTGCCTAGGGGTTGTGAGCCCTGTGGG
>NZ_JASHLT010000076.1:0-24473 GCF_030056615.1 Streptomyces sp. HNM0645
ACCAAACGATCACTGATCGCCTACGACCACTGAAAACATCGGACTCATTCATCTAGTGGCATGAAGGTCGGGGAGGCCGCTGTGAGTGGGACGGGCGCCGTGGATGACGGCTGGTTTGTCGATCTTGACGATCTTCGGCTCGAAGATGCCATCCCGGTCACGGGGTACGGATATATCTCCACCGGCCCGACATCGGTGAGCACGGTCTTGCCGCGTTTGCCGTTGCGGGAGTTGCCCCCGTTCTTGCCTGCCGGATCATGCTTGTCATAGCCGAGGTGGTCGGTGATCTCGCCATCGAGGGCGGACTCCAGCAGCCGTTGGGGCGGCTGTTGCAGCAGCCCGCCCTCACCGGTCACCTGCAGGTGCGAGTAGGCGGGCAGCAGGAACACAGTCAGCCCCTCACGCATGGCGTGGGAGACGTGGGTGTTGAGCCGGTCCCACACCAGCACGATCGGCGCCTTGACGAGATGGTGGACGCCGTCGATCAGCGCGATGAGGTCGCGCTCGCCCATGCTGCGGCGCGTGCGCTTGCCCGCGGGGTGGGTGCGCAGGCGGTGGCACAGCCGGGTCCGGGAGCCCGGTCGCATCGCGATCAGTCCGTGCCACCGACAGGCGACCCGAGCGGCGGCCGCTGACGGTCACGACCGGAGTGTGGCCGCGTCGGCCCCAGGTGCGGCCTTTGGGCGGCCGGCGGGTGAACCCGCCTTCACCCTCGAAGCAGATGCAGCCGCCGCAGGCCGTCCGCGCTCTTTTGCCTCGGCCCAGGTCGCCTCCTTCCACGCGGTCACCGCCTGCTCGTCGCGCTCGGCGACCCGCCGCGCGGGGATCTGCGGGCTGAAGCCGAGCCGGTGCATCAGCCGGGTTGCCCCGGAGACGCTGTAGAAGACGTGGAACTTCCTCCCGATCAGCGTGGCCACCCTGGCCGCCGTCCACACCTGGTCCTCCACCCAGCCGTGCGCGGCAGGTCCCTCCTCGAGGTATCCGCCCAGCTTCTTCAGACAGCGCGGGGACAGCCGGCACCGCGATCCACTCGGGCCACGGGAGGCCGGCGACTGCACACCACCCTCCCGCCACGACCGGTGCCACTCGTAGGCCGACTTCAGACTCACCCGCAGCCGCCGTGCCACCTCCGGCGGCTTGATCATCTGCTCGAACAGCTCGGCCGCCTGCATTCGAACCGTCTCCCGGCGCTGACGTCCCGCAGGAGTCAGCCCGCCCCCATCCGCATACCTCACACCCCAGTGGAGACAGCCACCGCGCCAGGCCCAGCACAGATTTCAGGAAAGATCACCCTGACGAGCCGAAGCCAGTATGTGTCTTGCTCGGGGCTGTCTGCAGTTGGAGGAAACCAGGTGGCCTCGGCGCACCGTCTGGGTAGAGTCGGGCAATGCCCGAGTTGCAGCGGCTGCGTGCCGGCCATGCCCCGGCGGTCCTGGCCTTCGAGCTGGCGAACCGCGCCTACTTCGCTGCCTCGGTCCCCGACCGCGGCAACGACTTCTTCGACCAGTTCACCGACCGGTACAACGCCTTGTTGGCTGAGCAGGAGGCCGGCATCTGTGCCTTCCACGTGCTCGTCGCTGAGGACGGCTCGGTACTCGGCAGGTTCAACCTGATCGACATCGAAGACCACACTGCGGAACTCGGCTACCGGGTCGCGCAGCACGTCGCCGGCCGAGGCATGGCGACCACAACCGTCCGGGAACTGTGCCAACTGGCGGCCACCCAGTACCGGTTGCGCACACTGCGAGCGGCCACCGTCCGCCAGAATGCCGCGTCCCAAAAGGTGCTGACCAAAGCCGGGTTCGTCCTCGTCGGCCCCACTGACCCGGCCCACCTCGGCGGTAAGCCAGGCACCTGGTATCAGCGCGACCTGGTGCACGCGATCTTGCCGGGGGACCGGCTGCGGGAAGGCCTCAGCCACCGCTGATCATCGGTGAGTGAAGACTAACGATCACGCGGTGGCCGCCGGGCACAGCGTAGACCCTGCCCGCCGGCAGGAGGCGTTCGAGACCGTGATGTCCCGGATAGCGAGCCGCTTCGCGCGGGTCGAACCCCGTCGCCGGGTGCGGGACTTGGTGCAGGGGCTGCTGTCGGACCTGTCGCGCAAGAACTGCTGGACGATCGCGGAGTGGGCCGGGGAGACCAGTCCGGACGGCATGCAGCACCTGCTCGGCCGGGCCAAGTGGGATGCCGATGCCGTACGCGATGACGTGCGCGAATACGTGCTGGAACATCTGGACGACGAGGACGCGGTGCTGATCGTCGATGAGGCCGGGGACGTGAAGAAGGGCACGCACACCGTGGGCGCCAGTACACCGGCACCGCCGGGAGGATCGAAAACGCCCAGGTCGCCGTCTACCTCGTGTATGCCGGCCGCCGCGGACACGCGGCAGTGGACCGCGAGCTGTACATCCCGCGCTCGTGGACGTGCGACCCGGACCGCTGCCGGGCAGCAGGACCGGGCGAGAACACCGTCTTCGCGACCAAGCCAGAACTGGCCGCCCGCATGATCGGCCGGTTCCTTGACGCCGGACACCGCGTGGGATGGGTCGCAGGCGACGAGGTCTACGGCGGCAACCCGAAGCTGCGATCCGCGCTGGAACAGCGCCAGGTCGGCTACGTGCTCGCCGTCGCCTGCTCCCACGAAGCGGCCACCGATGCCGGGAAGTTCCGCGCGGACGCGCTGGCCGCGAAGGTGCCCGAGCGAGCCTGGCAGAAGCTGTCGGCAGGAGCCGGCGCCAAGGGCCACCGCTTCTACGACTGGGCCGTCATCGACCGGGCCGAACCCCGCCTCGGCAGCCATCAGTTGCTGATCCGCCGCAACAGCACCGCAGATGAACTCGCCTACTAACGCTGCTGGTTGCCAGCACCGGTACCTCTGGCCAGGCTGGTGCGGGTCGCCGGGTCGAGATGGCGAGTGGAGGAGACCTTCCAGTCTGGAAAGGGCCTGGCCGGACTGGACGAGCACCAACTCCGCCGCTTCACCTCGTGGTCGCGCTGGGCCACCCTGGCCATGCTCGCCCACGTCTTCCTCGCCGTCGTCCGCGCTGACGAACACGCTCGTCATCCCACCCCGGACGGGCCGATCCCGCTCACCTGCAACGAGATCCAGCGTCTGTTCACCACGCTCGTCGTCCGGCCCGTGCACGATGCGGCCCACCAGCTCCGCTGGTCCGCCTGGCGACGCCGCCATCAGGCCCGAGCCCAGGCCAGCCACTACCGCGGAAAAGCCGCGAACCAGACTAGACATGCCCGATATGGAGGACATTCAAGTTATTGACCGAGTGTGTAGGTCTAGATAATTTCTAGCAGTTCTGTCCTTCAAGTTGGCGATCGGGGTGTCGCGTGAAGAACGTGAAGTATGTAAGCATTGCCGCTGGTTTGATCATGACCGCGTCAGCTGGCGTGGCCTCGGCAGCTGACGGAGACGGCTTCCCTACCCCGTCATGGAAAGCCGGAGTGATCACCAGCAATGAAGGCGTAAACGTTCGGGGGGAACCCACGACGAACTCGACCCTGTGGAGCACTCTGGACGCCGGAGCCGTGGCAGGGTTCACCTGCAAAGTTCGCGGTCAGGAAGTCGATGGGAACGACCTTTGGTACCGGCTGAATGTGGACCGGGTGAGGTACGTCACCGCCCGCTACGTCCAAACGAGGAAACACATCCCCTACTGCGGCTACAAGCCCTCCTTGGATCCGGTGGACCTTCAGCCGGTTACCGCGGAAGAAGCCCCCATGGGCTGACTTTGGGGGGCCTTGACCCAAGGCCAGGTAGTTAAGGTTCCTGGCCGGGGTGCAAGGCGAGGCGGGCCCGTCGCGGTGTGCGGAACGTGATCAACGCGGCTCCGTTGAAGCAGGTGTCGACCAAGACGTCCTGCCCATGGAGCCGCGTTGTCTGTCCATTCTGCCTCCCCGCCCGCCCTGGCGACCCTCTCGCGGGAAATCACCCTGGCCGCAGGGCGTTTCGCCGCCGGGCACCTGGGCGGACTGACGCCCTTCCTGCCTTTCGAACTGGTGGACGCGGTGCTGGAGGAGACCCGTGCAGTCCTGCAGCGGCTGCGGGATCCGCCTTCTCGGGTCGGGGTGTACTTCCTCCTGGCGATGTGCCTGTTCCCGGAGGTCGGATACCGGCTGGTGTGGGACAAAATGACGGCTGGACCCGGCGGCCGGCACCGAGCACGAAGGGCCTGCGCGACCGTCGACGCCGGGTGGGCTGCGCCCCGCTGAAGGCCCTGTTTGAGGTGGTGGCCGGAGCACTGGCGCAACCACCCCCGGGGCCCGTTTCGGCCCCTACCGCACGTCTCCTTCGACGGCTGCAGCTCCATCAAGACCGCCGACACCGAACGCAACCGGGGCTGGCTGGGCCGATGTCCGCACGGCGGCTATCCCCGACTCGATTTGATGACGCTGGTCGAGACCGGAACCCGGGCGGTGATCGCCGCGGTCTTCGGGCCCACCCGGGAAGGCGAGACCGACTACGCCGCCCGGCTGCTTTCGCACCTCCGCCCCGACATGCTGCTGCCGTGGGACCGGGGCTTCGACGGCAACGACTTCCTCGCCACCGTGCACACCACCGGCGCCCGCATCGTGGGCCGCATCAGCCAGCGCCGCCGCCCGCGGCGCCCCGGTACGCATCATCGAGGCCCAGGTCAGCGTCACCTGCGCGGGCGACAGCGGCTTCGCAGTCACCTACCGCCTGGTGACCACGCTGCCGGACGCCCACGCCCTCCACACAGCCCGCGACCTGCTGGTGCGCGCGGAAGGAGTCCTCGAGCAGGGCCCCGGGACCATTGGACGCAAGGTCTTGGCAGCGCTGCTGCCGGCGCGCCGGCCCCACGTCAGCACCCGAAGGGTGAAATCGCCCATCTCCCGTTATGCGGAGCGGAAGTTGGACGGCCGCCCGGACACGAGCCAGACGGTGACTGCCGTGACGATCACGCTGCTACAGCCCCCGCCCCCTCGCCCCGAACTGCCGGCGGCCACGGTCGTCCCCCAGTATGTCGGTGCCGGCAAGACCAGCCGCACGGCGCGCGTCCTCGCCGTGCTGCGGGAGGAGCCCGAGCGGCAGTGGCGGGCCCGAGAGATCGCCGAGCTCCTCGGCGACGTCACCCTCGTCGCCACTTTCCGGCAACTCGCCCGGGGCTGATCAAGAGGATCCGTAAAGGCCGCTACGCGGCACCCGCACCGCCAACGGCCGCTGCCTTGCGCCCCGGCCACCAGCGCCAACCACCCGGCCTTGGGTCAAGGCCCGTAGTCGAAACGGCCTGCCACGCCTGCCCGAACAGGGCTGCCGGCCACGAGCGGTCACGGGCGGACTTCGTCCGCGGAGCTGTCCTCGGGAAACGTGGTGCCTCATTCAGGACCTCCCCGATCGCGCCCGTCCACAGCGGCATCGGAGCGCGCGTACGGATCTCCCTGCTCCCGGCGTACCGATGACGCGCGCCGGATGCGGGGCCGGCGGAAGCCGTTGAGGCGCCCGTGATCAGTGGGGCCACAGAGGGGTTTCCGTTGCTTGACCAATGACGGTGGGGGTCTCTTACGGTTCGCCGAGGAACCACAGCTGTACACGGTCGAACGCAAAGTGCCTGCCACGTGGCCCCCGACCGCCGTCCGCGGCGAGCTCAAGCGGCGAGAGGGCCGTTCAGCACACCGAGGACCGTGCCGCCGGCCAGGCCGAGGACGACGGAGGCGGCGGCCGCCCCGTAAGCGGTCGCGGCCGCCGTCCCGGACACCTCTCGCCGCGGTGCCGACGGGCCCATGACCGCCGGGGCGATCCAGCGCAGATAGTAGAAGAGGGAGGCGACCGTGTTGACCGCGGCGACCACCACCAGCCAGGCCTGACCGCCGTCGAACGCCGCGCTGAACACCTCCAGCTTGCCGAGGAAGACCGCGGTCGGCGGCGTACCGACCAGGCCCAGCAGGCAGACGACGAGAGACGCGACCAGGGCGGGGCACTGGCGTGCCAGCCCCCGGTAGTCCTCGATGGTCCGGGCTCCGGGGAGTGCACAGACGACGGCGAAGGCCCCGAGGTTGGTCACGGCGTACGCGGCCAGGTAGTAGAGCAGCGCCTGCTGGTCGAGGTTCGTCCGCCCCGTCACGGCGACCGCCATGAGCAGGTAGCCGACCTGGCTGATGGTCGAGTACGCGAGCAGCCGTTTGACGTCCTGCTGGAAGAAGGCCGCCAGATTGCCCAGGGTCATGGAGGCGACCGCGAGCACGGCCACCAGGTCGGCCCAGGGAATGTCCGTGCTCGCCAGTGGCACGGCGGCCAGCCTGTAGAAGGCAGTCAGGGCACCGATCTTGGGGATCGTGGTGAGGAACGCGGCCACGGCCGCGGAACTGCCCTGGACGGCGTCCGGCACCCAGAAATGCCCGGGGACGCCTCCGGCCTTGAAGAGGACGCCCGCGAGCAGGGCGAGTGCCCCGACGGCCGCCAGACCGGTCGGTGCCTCGGCAAGTCCCGTGCGCAGGAGGGGATACGACGTGGTCCGCCCGGCGGCGAGGAGGAGCGTGACGCCGGTGAGCATCAGGACGCCGAGGAGTGCGCCGACGACGTAGTACTTCAGGGCCGCCTCGGTGCCGGGGCCGTCCTTGCGGAACCCGGCGAGCGCATAGGCCGGGACGCTGGCGAGCAGGTAGCCGGCGGCGAGAAGGAGCAGGTCCTGGGCTCCGGCAAGCATCAGGGCACCTGCGGCGGCGAGTTGGAGCAGAACGTAGAACTCCGTCTCGCGCGGGTTCCCTTGCATCCGCGGCACGGCGAGGGCGAGGACCAGGAGGGTGCCGCCGAGGATGACGATCCGGGCGGTGCCGGTGACCGGGTCGACCGCGTAGGACCCGCCGAAGGCGGTGGTGGCCGGTCCTGCCGAGGCGAACACCGCGGCCGGCACGCCCGCCCCGCACGCCCCGGCGGTGAGCGCGCCGACGAGCCACTGGCGGCGGCGCGGCAACCACGCCCCGAGCAGCAGGCCGAGCACGGCGGAGGCGGCGAGCAGCACTTCGGGCAGCAGATCGAGGGGGTTCTCGTCCATCCCGGTCATCGCGCGAGCAGCTCCAACAGGGTGCGGGAGGCCGGTTCGACGACGTCCAGTACGAACCGGGGAGCGAGGCCGAGGACGACGCCGAGGGCCAGCAGCGGAACGATCGCGGCACTCTCGTGCGGCCGGATGTCGGGGAAGGGCTTGTCGGCGCCCGGCCCCACGGCGGGAAGCCGCAGCGGGCCGAGGAGGATCTGTTGCAGGGCGCGCAGGAACAGTCCGGCGGTGATGACGATTCCGAGCACGGCCAGCCCCGTCGCCACGGGCTGCGGCCCCAGGCTCCCGGTGAAGATCTGGAACTCGGCGATGAATCCGGAGAATCCCGGCAGGCCGAGGGATGCGAAGGCGGCCACGGCGGTCAGCGCGGCGAAGACCGGCGCCCGCTCGGCGACACCGGAGTACGCCGCCATCTCGTAGGTACGCCCGCGCTCGTAGAGCACGCCGGACAGCAGGAACAGCGCCCCGGTGAGCAGTCCGTGGCTGACCATCTGGAAGACGGACCCGGTCACGGCCAGGCGGCGTGCCTCCTCCTGGTCCGCGGTGACGGCTCCGGCCGCGCCGATGGCCAGGATGATGTAGCCCATGTGGTTGACGGAGGTGTAGGCGATCATCCGCTTGAAGTCGGTCTGGGCGAAGGCGACCAGTGCCCCGTAGAGCACGGAGACCACGCCGACGACGACGAAGACCAGCGCGTAGTCGCGCCAGGCGCCGGGGAGCACGGGCATGGCGATGCGGAGGAAACCGTATGTGCCCATCTTCAGCAGGACCCCGGCGAGGACGGCCGACCCGGCAGCCGGGGCCTCGACGTGAGCCGGCGGCAGCCATGTGTGGAACGGCACGGTCGGTGTCTTGACCGCCAGTCCGGCGCCGACCGCCAGCAGCACGAGAGCGCCGTAGGTGGCGCGCCCGGCCAGCGGGTCGGCACGGGTCAGCTCCACGATGTCGAAGGTGTGCGGGTCAGCGGCGAGATACAGGCCGATGAAGCCGAGGAGCAGGGCGAGCGAGCCGACGAAGGTGTAGAGGAAGAACTTCAGCGCCGCCGGTGCCGCGCCCTTGTGCCCCCATCCGGCGATGACGAAGTACATCGCCACGATGGAGAGGTCGAAGAAGAGGAAGAACAGGATCAGGTCAAGGGCGGCGAAGAGCCCGACGCAGGTGGTCTGGAGGAGGAGGAACAGCGCGACGAACTCCCTGACGCGCCGGGTCTCCCGCCAGGCGTACGCGGAGCACGCCAGGAACAGCACACCGGTGACGGCGATGAGCGGCAGCGACAGGCCGTCGACACCGACGTGGTAGCTGATCCCGGCACTGGGGATCCACCGCGCCCGCGTCTCGTACTGCAGGCCGCCGCCGGTCCGGTATCCCGCCCAGAGGATCACGGTGAGCACCAGCTCGGCTGCGGTGGTCACCGTCCACGCCGTCAGGAACAGTCGGTGCGGGGCTCCGCGCGGCACGCACATCAGCAGTGCCGCCACGGCGGCCGGGAGCAGAACGATGGCCGTGAGCACGGCGGTCACCTCACGATTACGAGTACGACGGCGAGAACGGTGAAGGCCGCGACGGCCTGTGCGAGGTACTGGTGCAACCGGCCGGTCTGCGGTCTGCGCGCCCACCGGCCGAGCGTCCGGGCGCCACCTGCGACACCTTCCACGACCGCGTCGACGAGGCGTTCCGGCCGGGTGCGGGTCCACCCCGCGAGCCCTACCGCACACCGTGCGGTGCCGTCGACGGCCCGGTTCAGAACGCGGTCGTCGAAGGTGGCCAGGCGGCCGGCGCCTCGCCGTACGCCTCCCCCGATACCGTCGACCATCCGGTCCAGGACGCGGTCGTCGAAAACGGCCAGGGTGTGGGCGAGGCGTTCGACGGGGCTCACGACAACCGCATGCGCCGCACGCTCCAGGCCGAGCCAGTCCGCCCACCACGCCATGCCCCTCCCGGGAACGAGGAGAAGTTGCGGGCCCCGGACCCAGACCAGGGCCGAGACGACGACCGCCAGCGCGCCGGAGAGAACGAACTCCCAGGCGTGCGGGGAGGCCTGGGCGCCGCTGCCCAGCACGCGGGACACCGAGTCCCGTACCGGCGGGAACGCCGCCGCGGTCAGCGCTACGCAGGCCACGGCCAGCACGACCAGGGGCAGCCGTGTCACGTACGGTGTGGATGCTTTCGCCCGGCCTTCCGGGACAGGGGGGCGTTGCCAGACGAACCACAGGGCCTTGGTGCTGTAGAGCGCCGAGATGACGGCTCCGGCCAGCCCCGTCGCGTACAGCGCGGGACTGTCTTCGAGAGCTCCCGCGAGCAGTACGTCCTTGGCCGCCCAGAGAGCCAGGGGCGGCATTCCGGCTAGGGCGAGTGCTGCGACGGTGAAGGTGACGCCGGCCGTGGAATATCTGCGGGCCGCCCCACGCAGGGCCGGCAGCGCCCTGGTGCCGAGGAAGGTGAGCCAGACGCCCGCCACCAGGAAGGCAAGACTCTTGGCGGCCGCGTGGGCGATGAGCTGAAGCGTCCCGCCGGTGACGGCACCCACGCCTGCGGCGAGCACCATGAAACCGATCTGGGCGCAGGTGGACGCTGCGAGCAGTTGCTTCAGATCGGTCTGCGCCACGGCGACGAGGCCGAGCGCCACCGCCGTCACCGCCCCGGTCCAGGCCACGACGGGACTGCCCCAGCCGGAGGCCGTCAGCAGGGGCTCCAGGCGCAGCAACAGATACGCCCCGGCCACGACCATGGTCGCCGAGTGCAGGAGGGCTGATACGGGGCTCGGGCCCTGCATGGCCCGAGAGAGCCAGAAGCTGAGCGGTAGTTGGGCCGACTTGCCGAAGGCGGCGGCGATGACTCCGGCTGTGATGAGCGCCTGCCACGGTGCGGCCGCGTCGGGGAGGTCGTCAAGGGCCATAGAGCCTGCCTGCGCCTGGCCGCCGGCCATGGCGGCTCCGGCGGCGAGATAGAGGCCGAGATCCGCGGTGCGGGTGGTGAGGAAGGCCGTGTTGGCCGCGCGGCCCCGCTCCGGGTCACGCCACCAGTAGCCGATCAGAGCCCATGAGGTGGCTCCCATCACCTCCCACGCCATCAGCAGCACGGGCAGCGTGGTCGCCGTGACCGTGGTGAGCATCGCCCCGCTGAACAGCAGCATCAGCCCGAAGAACCGGGCCCGCGCCTCTTCCGGCCCGATGTCCGCGACACTGAAGAGGAGCGCGACCAGAGTGACTGCCGTGACGGTGACCACCATCAGTCCCGACAGCCCGTCCACGGCGAGTCCCGCCGGGAGCCCCTCCATCAGCTGCGCCTCGGCATGCGGGTGCGCGACGGCGGAGGCGGAGGCGAGTCCGAGCGTGACCGCCGCTGCCGCCACCGCGACCCCGGGGGCGCACCGATCCGCGCGGCGACCGATGAGCGTGAGGAGCGTCCCGACCGTCGGCGGCAGCACGATCAGTGCCCACAGGACGGCACTCATCGGCCGGTCACTCCTTCAACTCCGCGGCCGTGTCCGTCGTGTCGATCTCGCGGGACCTGAACAGCGCGGTGACCACGGCGAAGCCGACGGCCATCTCCACGGCCATCACCGTGACCGCGAGGACGACGAGCACCTGCCCGTCCGCGGCCGCCGGCGCGATGTAGTGCCATACGGCGGCCGCGGCGACGATGACGCCACCGAGCATCAGCTCAAGGCCCATCATCAGCATCACGATCGACTGCTGGGAGAGCGCACCGAACAATCCGATGCTGAACAGCGCGGCGGCGAGCAGCAGGAACACCTCCAGGCTCATCGGCCCGTCCCTCCCCGGGCCGGATCGTCGGGGATCCGCGCCCCGAGATCATCGCCGAACCGGTCGTAGCGTCCGCGCCGCGTGGCCAGGACGACGGTCGCGACGATGGTGGCGAACAGGGCGAGTCCCAAGGTCATCATGGTGAGCATCTGCGGGCCCATCAGCGACAGGCCCAGGTCCTTGGTGGGATCCGCCGGTGGTCCCCCGCGTCGGGACGGCCAGGGGGTGAGAAGGACCCCGCAAGCCAGTGCGGCGAACACCGCCGCACTCAGGACGGCGGCGCCTTTCTTGTTGTGCACCATCGACATGGGCATGAACCCGGCCGGGTTCATCATGTACATCACCATGAACACGGCCATGACGGCCATCTCGATGGCCATCATCAGCAGGATCACGACGCCGAGGTAGTCGAGCCCGAGCAGCAGCACCTCGCCGCCGACGCACAGCAGCGAGGTCAGCAGCGCATAGGTCGCCCGGGCCATCGAGTCGAACCGAAACACCATGATCGCGGCGAGCACCGCCGGCAGTGCCAGGATCCAGAAGCTCACATCGTCCGGCATCGGTCCGCCTCCCTCATCGGTCGAGTACGACGGCGGCCACGAACAGCGCCTGAAGCAGGGTCAGCGGCACGAGCACCATCCACGCCACCTCCGTGTACCGCTCCATCCGCAGCACGGGCAGCGACCGGCGCACGGCCACCAGCAGCGCCAGGACGGCCGCGGTCTTCAGCAGCGTCCACGCCCACCCCGGCAGCAGCGGACCCGACCCGCCACCCAGGAAGAGCGGCACGCTGAAGCCGGCCGTCACCACGAGCAGCAGCCAGCGTCCGCCGAGGAACACCATCCGGTCCACGCCCGCCAGTTCGACTGCCGCGCCACCCGCGGCGTCCCGGCCCAGCGGATGCCCGAACGGCCCCCAGAAGGCCATCGCCAGCGCGCTCAGCAGATAGACCACGAAGGCGGCGGGCATCCACACCGCGAACCACAGCCCTTCCTGGGCCGCGACCACGTCCCCGACCCGAAGGGACTCGGCACCCAGGGCGGCAGTGGTGATCGCGAGCATGTGCGGCAGCTCGTACGCCAACCCCTGTGCCAGGAACCGGTATCCGCCGATCAGCGACAACGCCGAATTCGGCCCCCAGCCGGTCAGCCACACCGCCGCCCACGCGAGCACCTCCATCGCGTTGAACCACACAACGCCCACCGCGGGATCGCTGAGGGCACGGGAACCCCACGGCAGTACGGCACCCGCGAGTACCGCCGCCACCGGGAGCAGCACAACGCCGAGCCTGCCGAGAAGCATGTCCGCGGCCGTCGTGCGGCGAGGCTGCTGCACCAGCAGCCGCAGGCACTCGCGCAGCGGTCCAGCCGCCCGGACAGCGGTCTCGCGGACGGTCGCCGCCCTGCCGCGCTCGGCCGCCGCCGACAGCACGGCGTCGAAGCCCGCCGTGCACACGGCCGCCACGACCAGGACGGCGGGAAGGACCGCGACGGCCCACAGGGGCGCGGCATCAGCCATCAGTCCGTTCCGCTCGTCGGCGCGAGCACCAGTTCGTCCAGGTCGGGGTCCAGACTCGCCACGATGATCCGCGCGCAGGCGAACTCGGTGCCGTCGACCAACTCCGGCACGATGTCGAGCAGGGCCGCGGACGGCGGCCGGACCCCGTCGAGTGACCCGCGCGGCCCCGTGGCGCCGTCAGGATCCAACGGCCGTATGTCGTCGAGTTCGTCGAAGCTGCACATGATCTCGTCCAGCCAGAGCCGCAGCCGGTCGTGCGCGTCGCCGTCCGCGGTCAGCGCCGGCCCGGTCACCCCCGCCGCTCGCGCCCTCTCCGCCGACAGCCGGCCCAGTCCGGCGATCCCCCAGCGCAGCGCCCGCGACCGCCCGATCCTGGCGGTCGTCGCCACGAGCTCCGTACCGATCGACCCGCTCGACGCACCGGACAGCGCCGCGTCCCGCAACCGTCGGCACCGTGCGGCGACGGAGTCCCAGCCGGCGACGGCGAGGAGTCGGCCCACACTGTCCAGATGTGCGGCACACCGTCGGCGTGCTGCACTGCCCCGCGCGATCTCATCGCCTCGTGCGGCCCGCAGCCACGGCTCGTCCCAGTACGGCAGTCCCGCTCGGCGTACGGACAGGTGAGCGACCTCGGATGCCTGGACCACGTCCCCCTGCAGTGCGAGTCGGAGCACGAGGCCGGCGGGCCAGTCGGCCAGCGCGGGCCCCAGCGGCACATGGAGCCGGTCGAGCCTGAGCCCGTCCCGGTCGTCCGCCCGCTGCGCCATCGGCACCCCCGCCACCTCGCCCGCGTCGTGGCCCGTGGTCCCCTCGTGGTCCACTGGCGCGGAGCGTCCGCCGTGACCCGCATGTTCGCGGTCGCCGCGGTGGTCGTGCGGGAACCCTCCGGGCCGCCTGCGGTCGGCGGAGCGGTCCCCCTGCCTTCCCGGGGCGGCTCGGGTGGTCTGCACGCGGGGGCCGAACTCCCCCGCGGCGAGCCGTGCCATCCCCGTGTCGAGTGCGTGGGCGGCCCGTGCCACGTCCGGCACGACGACCCGGACGGCGGGAAGCGGCATTGCGGCCTCGACACGGTCGATCCAGTCCGCGTCACCCGGGTCCGGTGCGCCGCAGACGACCAGAAGGTCGGCGTCCGCCGGCGCACCCGCCGTCGGCCAGCCGCGCGCCCTCAACCCGGCCTCGACGGCAAGCCGCGACTCCGTGGCCCCGGGCAGGGCAACGGGAAACGTCTTCGGACGGTGGGCCGCCCGGCGCCGCAGCGCAGATCTCACGTCCACCGCAGCGCCCCCTCGCGCCAGGCGTAGGCGACGCCCGCGAACAGGATCCCGAGGAAGAGGAACATCTCGACGACGGCCGTCGTCCCGACCTCCGACACGACCGTCGTCCACGGGTACATGAAGAGCATCTCCATGTCGAATGCCAGGAAGATCATGGTGACCGCGTACCAGCGCACATGGAAACGGGACAGTGCGTGCTCGCCCGGCTTCAGACCGCCGGAGTACGGGCCGGACTCCAGCGGGAAACGGTCGACGGCCAGCCACAGCCCGAGGCCGTACAGGGCCGCCAGGCCCGCCCCGACCACGACGGCGAGCACCAGCACCGACTGCCACGCGTCCATCTCCCCCGGGCCTCCGTTCCCTCTCGGCCTGCTGCCGGGTACCCGAAAGAGTCACGGTCATGTCTCCGGATACGGACCACGCCGTTCATCGTGCGCTCCCGATCGGCTCCCGTCGCGGAGGCACGGCCCACGGCAGAGGGTGAAGACCTCGGGTGAGCTGCCGATCAGGGCCCGGGCGGAGTGGCGCACGGCCCGGGGCACAGCGGCACAAGGGGCCGTCAGCACACGTACCGCCGTGGCGCCGAGGATCCGCGCTCGTCCGGCGCTCCCTCGTGACGGTGTCCTTGCCGAAGGACCGGACATCGCGCCAGGCCGCGACGTGGCCGCTGCGGCCGCGGGTCTTCAGGCGAAGGGCCGAGACACGCGGCGGCGAGGGCGCGACCGTGCACGCGGCGATGGTTCCGACGGTCCCAGCGGTGGAGACGGCGACGACACTGCGCCCTCGGGCGTTGCTGAACCTCATCATTCCTCCTCTCGGGAACGGCGGTACCGGCCCTCAGCGGCAGCCGCCGGTCCGGCGAGATCGCCGGCCGTGAAGTCGGCGCAGTCGTCCGGCACGACGATCATTTCCCCGAAACGGACTTCGGCCCGATCACCGGCAGGAACACCCTCCGTCCCGCCTCCGCAGCCGAGTCGACCTCATAGCCGATGACCTTGGGAGTCCTGCCGGTCTCGAGGACGACGTCGGTGACCGTGCCGAGACTGGTCCCTTCCTCGGTCAGCATGCGCGCGCCGAGGACGTTCCCCCAGCCCGGAGCGTCCAACTGCTGCCGCACGGCTTCCTCGTCGTCCTCGAGCACCGCCTCGTCCCGGATCATCACCGCGTCCGGGCCGAGTGCGTGAACCTTCTTCCACAGGAGCGCACGCTTCAGCGGGCCGGCGGAAAGCCCCCGGTCCTTGAGCGTGAAGCAGCTGATGCCGCCTTTGACCGGGTCGAAGACGATGTCCTTGACGTCGGCGACGTCCCTCACCCCCGAGAGTGACCCCGGGCTTCTTGCTGATCTCTCGTGCGCGCAGGTACATGCTCATGTCCCCCACCCTCCTTCCGGCTTGCGGCCTCCCGCCGGCGATGACGCCGCCCATGCGCCGTCGGACCTGCAGCGCCCCCGCTGACGAGGCGGCCACGGCCAGGACGGCGACGGCGACGGCGACGATCAGCCAGATCCACCACTCCATCAGAATCCACCTGCACGTTCGTGCTCACGGAGCCTGTACGTGATGTCCGCGAGAACCCGCGTCAGGGATGCGGATCGGCACGGGCCGATGAGGGCTCGGTGAACGGGTAGCCGATGGCCCGGTCGCCGGCGAAGAGCCAGAGGGACACGAGAGGCACGGTGATGCTGATCAGACTGTTCCGAACTCCCCGGGCGTCCGGTGGCACGGGCGGATCCGAGAGGGTGACGAGGGCGACACGGGACCGCTTCCCCCGCCCATGACGACCTCCCTTGTGATGACGCCTCGCCACAGGCCGGCGCTTCGCGCGCGCCGGACGGGCACCGTCCGAAGGTGGGGAGGTGAGTTCGGCCGGCGTCGGGGGCAGGTCGCCGGTGTCACAACCGGTCAGTCACCGGCTCGCCTCCGGCTTTCTCTTCGCGGGTACCCCGCTGCGCTCCTGCAGCACCCGGCGCTCGCCTCCGCGCGAGACCCGCCAGTGCGGTCAGTGCCTGAGGGCATGTGCCCATCGTCCGGCCAGGGCCTCGTCCACGTGTTCGGCCTGGACGGTGAGCCGGAGGCGCTCG
Source organism: Streptomyces sp. HNM0645 (assembly GCF_030056615.1). Lineage (NCBI taxonomy): Bacteria > Bacillati > Actinomycetota > Actinomycetes > Kitasatosporales > Streptomycetaceae > Streptomyces > Streptomyces sp. HNM0645. The sequence goes on from NZ_JASHLT010000076.1 coordinate 15,671, forward strand.
GAGGCGTGGAGGTCCTGGGCGTCGATGGTGGAACGCAACCGGGCGAGTGCGGCCGCGACCGGCGGGTGGCGGGCGGGGGCGGTGCACCAGGCGAGTTCGCGCAGGAGCATCGCGATGCGCGCCAGGACGGCGGGCTCGGCGGCGCCGTAGCGGAGAGGCTGGTCCACAGCCAGGTCCAGCAGGTCCTGCAGGTCCGGACGGCGCAGCACGACCCTGACCTGCTGGTGCTCGTCGCGCAGGAGCCGAGGGCCGAGATCGCGGCGCGCCAGCTCGCACAGCAGGGCGGAGGAGTGGGACAGGGCGTGCACGGCGGTGGTCGGATCGTTGCTCCCCGGGGAAAGCGCTTTGGCGGCGATGTCGGTGAGCTGGCGGAGTCCGAAGGCGACGTCCTGGAGGTCGGTGCGTTCGGCACCGGTTCGCACCGCTTGTGAGACTTCTTCGGCCAGACGCGCCCGGGTACCGGGGGTGAACGGTTCTCCGGCGCGCGGCCAGGCGGCTCCGACGGGTGTGCCGGCGATCAGCGAGCTTCCGGGTTGGCGGTCGATGTGCACAAGGGCGTCGGCTTCGACGGCGGCTTTCAGCAGAGCCTCCTCGTCCACGGAGGTGAGGAAGCCGGAGGCTCCGGCGGCCAGGGTGAGCGCATCCGTGGGCGGTTCCGGTGGAACGGCAGCCGAGTCTCCCCTCTCGGACGCCTCACCGGTGAGGTCGGGCTTCTCCGGGAGGAGCTGGTGAATGGTGCGGTCGGCGGCGGAGAGGACACTGTTCATCATCGTCTCGATCCGGATCTCGCGTGCCAGGTGCGACAGGAACAGCACCAGGGTCAGCACGCTCGCCAGGGTGAGAACGAAGGCCACGGTGACCGACGTCTGCGGGACGAAGCCGGTCTTCCCGTCGGCTCCGGTGCGGACGGTGCGCAGCACGGTCAGGGCGAAGGTGAAGGTCGCGAGGAAGAGTGCCAGGGTCGCCTGGACGTACCGGTCGGCGGTGAAGGTACGCAGCAGACGCGGCGAGAACTGGCTGCTGGCCAATTGCAGTGTCACCACGGTGAGCGAGAAGGTCAGCGCCGTGACCGTGACCATCGAGCCGGCGATCGCCGCCAGCACCGAGCGAGCGGCATCGGGGCTGCCCCCGAACAGGTAGGCCCGCAGCCAGGACGGCATGTCGTGCTGCATCCGCCCATCCAGCAGGGGCAGTCCCACACCCGCGACGATGGCGAGAGCGACACCCAGCGTCGGCAGGGGCCACAGCTGGGCCCGGAGCCTCTCACGCATGGGCGCGGGGGGTACGGGCCGACATGTCGGCCGCGGCCACGGAGACTCCCGGTGCGAGGAGCCAGAGGGAGCGCTTCGGCATCAGCACAAGATCAGGTTACAGACCACAACACGTGACACAACTCGTGCAGCGCCGGTTCGAAGGCACTCCCCTGACCATCGTGCGCGCGTGTGCCGGCCTCATGGGCTCGGTAGTTCCCACCGCGGACCGTGCGGCCGGGTGTAACCGTCCCCGGCCCGAGGACGGGATGGATGTGCCCCGTCGCTCCCTCGAACGCTCCCTGGCTCCCTGGCTCCCTGGCTCCCTGGCTCCCTGGCTCCTGACACACCATCGGACACGTCGGTGCTGACCACCTGACCGGGGGCAGGGGCCTCAGGTCGTGCGTCCCGACCTGGGCGTCCGCACTGGCGCCGACCGGGTCGTGCAGCGCCCCTGGAGTCTGTGAGGCGAACGGGGGGAGACCGACAGCCTGACCGCGGTCACCGGCACGAGACCGCCGCCCAGGAGCCGCAGCCGATGCTCTCACCCTCACCGAGGCGGGAACGAGGACACGTCCTCGTCCCGTCCGGGCCGACGGCAGGGCCGCGGTGGTGATGTGCGATGCGGTCATGGCCCGTCGTGGCGCTGCGTGCCGGAGCCGCCTGACGGTGCGGCGCGCAGCACGCTGAACACCACGGATGTGATCAGCACGGCGGCGATCACTGCGAGGCTGACGAGCGCGTGCACCTCGGGAATGCTGAGGCCGATGGTTTCGTGGGCGGCTTGAAGGGCCAGTTTGACGGCGATGAAGGCCAGGATCAGCGCCAGGCCCTTGCTGAGGTAGTGGAAGCGGTTCAGCAGGTCGGCGAGCAGGAAGTACAGCGCGCGCAGGCCGAGGATGGCGAAGGCGTTGCTGGTGTAGACGATGAAGACATCGCTGCTGACCCCCAGCACGGCGGGCACGCTGTCGATGGCGAAGACCAGATCGGCGCCTTCGACCGCCGCGACGACGGCGAGCAGTGGGGTGGCGACGAGTCTGCCGTTCTCCCTGAGGAAGAACCGTTTCCCGGCGTAGTCGTCCCGTACGGGCAGGAACTTCCGCAGGAGGCGCACGGCGATGCTCTTTCCGGGGTCTACGCTGCCCTCCCCCGTGGTGAGAATCTTGTACGAGCTGTAGAGCAGGAAGGCGGCGAAGACGAACATCACGGCGGCGAAGCGGCTGACGACCGCAATTCCGGCGGCGAGGAACAAGCCGCGGAACACCAGGGCCCCCAGAACACCGAGGAACAGCACCCGGTGCTGGTACTCCCGGGGCACCTGGAAATAGCCGAAGATCAGGGCGAAGACGAAGAGGTTGTCGACCGACAGACTCTTCTCCAGCAACCAGGCGGTCGTGTACTCCACGCCGGCAGTGGTGCCCACCACGAGGTAGACGACCACGCCGAACACGATCGCCAGACCCACCCAGATCGAGCTCCATAGGGCGGCCTCCCGTACACCGATGACGTGTGTCTTCCGGTTCATCAGCAGATCGACCGCCAAGGCCACCGCAACGGTGACGGCGAACACGATCCAGAGCCACAGCGGAGCTTCGTGCACGAGCTCAACCTCTCAGACGCGAGCGACCGTAGGCCCTCCTCCGGCCGGAAGCCCTTCGTCACGGGGCGGGGATCTCGAGCATGCCTTCGTCGTAGTCGACGGTGATCGAACCGAAGCCGCTGAGCACATCCGAACCGAGCAGCCCCTGAATGCCGTCGCCTCCTCTCGGCGTCCCCAGGTCGATGACCGCGACCTCCGCCGGGTCGAGGACGATGCTTCCGAGTTCCCAACGTTCCACCCGGGCGACCGGTACCTGTCCCGCGTCGAGGATCCCGCTCACCACACGTCGTTCGCCGGTGCGCTCAAGACCGGCCCGGTCCGCCACGTCGTCGTCGACGACGCTTATGGAGGCGCCGGTGTCGAGAGCGAACAGGAACGGACCCGTGCCTTCGATACTCACCGGGACGAACGCGAGCGTCCGGCCGCCCTCCTTTGCGACCCTGAGCGGTACCTCGCGCGTCACTCCCGGCGAGCGCTGTGCCGCACCGCGGTCTCCCCGGTCCTCATACACCAGGCAACCGATGAGCAACAGCGGCGCCAGAAGCGCCACGACGAATCTCAGCCTGCGCAGGGGCGTGGGCCCGGACGCTGCGGTCTCCCACATGTCCATGCGTTCGGAGTCCCCGCGCTACGGCCGCGTAAACGGGGCTCGGCGGTCCTCTGTGCTCGCGAGCGGGCCGACCCCACGCTGGGGCTCGGGCTCTACCTCCACATATCAGATATTGAAGATGAAAAATTCAATTCATGATCATAGTTACGTTTCGGCCGGGATTCGCCGGGTAGCCGCCGAAGAAGTCCGAATGAGGAGGTGAGAGCGGTGATCGTACTGGGAATCCTGCTGGCGCTGGCCACCGGCGGGTTCGCGGCCATAGCGGTCACGGAGAACTTCCAGGGCGGCTCGCAATACGCGGTGGAGATCTTCGGCAACCAGATCGCGACGCTGGGCCCGTCGGGGCTGTTCCTGTCCGGAGTGGCGCTGACACTCATCTTCTGTCTGGGGCTGGCTACGGCAGCTGCCGGGCTCAAGCAGCGCAGGCGCGTACAGAGGGCTCTCAACTCCGCCGCTCCGACGGAACCGGAGGCGCCGCGGCCACAGCCGGCACACCGGCACCGCAGGCTCCTCGGCCACTGATCGGGGCCGCGCAACGCCGAGAACCCGGAAAGGGGCAGGGGCGCGCCCCGCTCTCTTTCGCAGTGCGGAGCCGGTGCCCATGACCGGGTCGGAAAGGTGGCTGCCGTGCGAGCGACACTCTCACTGGGGCGGGTGCACGGTATTCGGGTGCGCGCGCACTGGAGCGTTCTCTTCATCTTCGCTCTGATCCTGTTCGGGCTGGCGGAAGGCGGATTCCCGGAGGCCGGTCCGGGTCGCCCGACGTGGCAGTACTGGTTCGCCTCCGCTGTGACCTCGGTGGTCTTCCTGCTGTCACTTCTGGCTCATGAGATCAGCCATGCGTTGGTGGCTCGCCGCAACGGCGTCCGCGTCGATGACATCACCCTCTGGCTACTCGGAGGACTCGCCCGGCTCAGGAGCGAGGCAGCCGGCCCAGGTGCCGAATTCCGCATCGCCGGCGTGGGGCCTCTGGTCAGCCTTGCCCTCGGCGCCGCGTTCGCCCTCACGGCCGGGCTGGTCGCCGAACTCCTCGGGGCAGGGCTCGTGGTGGAGGCACTGGCCTGGCTGGCGGGGATCAACATCCTGCTGGCACTCTTCAACACCCTGCCCGCCGCGCCCCTCGACGGCGGACGGCTGCTGCGAGCCCTCGTGTGGTGGAAGACCGGAAGCCGGCTGCGTGCCACTGCGGTGGCCACGGCCGCGGGACAATGCCTCGGGTGGGCGCTGGTCGGTATCGGCTTGTACCTCGTCGTCGCCGGGGCTGCGTTCAGCGGCATCTGGCTCGTCGTCATCGGCTGGTTCGTCGTCGTCATGGCCACCATGGAAGGCAGCCAGGCGAGACTGCGCGAACAGCTGGGCGGAATCGCGGTGAGCGAGGCGATGACGCCCTGTCCGGAGACCGTCCCGGGGGCCGCCACCATCAGCGACTTCCTCAACGACCCTCACCACCGCTTCCGCCACTCGGCCTTCCCCGTCGTCGACGACGGGGATACCGCGATCGGCCTGATCACGCTCAAACGCGCCGACGCGGTCCCAGTGGAGGAACGTCCGTCCACCTCTGTCGCACGCGTCTCGATGCCACTCGAGGAGATACCGACGCCCCACCCCGGTGACCCGCTGGCGCGGCTCGTCCCCGACCTGCAGGCAAGTCCCGCCCACCGTGCTCTCGTGCTGGAAGGCGGACGGCTGGTCGGCATCGTCACGACATCCGACATCAGCCGTGTCACCTCCAGGCCGAACGCCTCGTCCCTCTGGCCGCGCAGGACCCTGTGACCAAGCCTCGCACCTCACGCACGAACGCCGGCGCCCACTCGCGGCTGCATCGCAGAAGACGTACGCCCCAGGGGGCGGATGCCCGACGCCCTGGTGGTACGGCTCCCCGGCCACCGCACGTCGTGAGGCGACACGCCCACGGAGCCTGCACGGCTCGCTGTCGGACAGCAACCGCCTGCAACAGCCCGACGCCGCGCGCTGGTGCTATGCCCCCACCATCCTGAACGGAAGCGGATCAACAAGGCCCTGGGCGGGGCAGCGAAGCGGAACGACATGGTGAAAGTCACTCAACTCATCGCTACCTTCGCTTGTCCGTTGTCCATGAGATGGTGCTCTGGTTGTCCGTCCGACCGGTCAGCCCGCCTCGTGAAGGCGCAAGGATAGAGTTGCGTCATGCGAATCCTGCGGACACCTGACGATCGATTCAGCGACCTGCCGGACTACCCCTTCGTACCCTCCTACACCGAAGTGGCGGCTGGCGACGGCAGCGGTGACACGCTGCGGGTCCACTACGTGGACGAAGGAACCGGTGCATCCGGCGAGACCGTACTGCTGCTGCACGGCGAGCCGTCGTGGTCGTACCTGTACCGGCACATGATCCCTGTCCTCGCCGGGGCGGGACACCGGTGCATCGCGCCCGACCTGGTTGGCTTCGGCAGGTCGGACAAGCCGACACCGCGCTCGGAGTACACCTACCAGCGTCATGTGGACTGGGTGCGCGAGACCGTGCTCGACCGTCTTGACCTGCGCGGAATCACTCTGGTGTGTCAGGACTGGGGCGGGCTCATCGGCCTGCGCCTGGTGGCGGAGCACCCCGACCGCTTCAGCCGTCTCGTCGTGGCCAACACCTTCCTGCCGACCGGAGACCGCGATCCGGGAGAGGCGTTCCTCGCATGGCGTGACTTCAGCCAGAACACCCCGGAATTGAGGGTGGGGGAGATCGTGGACGGCGGGTGCCGGACCGATCTCCCTTCCGAGGTCGTCGCTGCCTACAACGCTCCGTTTCCCGACGAGACGTTCAAGGAAGGAGTGCGCCAGTTCCCCGTGCTGGTGCCGGTGTCCCCCGATGATCCGGCCTCGGAGTCCAATCGCCGCGCGTGGCGGGCCCTTCAGGAGTTCGACAAGCCGGTCCTGTGCGCGTTCAGCGACCACGACCCGATCACTCGCGGCGCTGATCGAGTCTTCCTCAAGCTCGTCCCCGGCTGTCAGGGCCAGGACCACACGACGGTCGAGGGAGGCGGGCACTTCCTCCAGGAGGACCGGGGGGCCGAGCTAGCGGAAATCGTGAACCGTTTCATCGCCGACACGTGATCGTGCAGCCCGGAGCGAGGACGACGGCCGGGGTGTTGCCGTAGCGGTGCGCGCCCCAGCCGTATGCAGGGTCATTCCCAGTCCGTGGCGAGCAGCGCGGGCGTCTGCTTCACCGAGCTGCAGTGAGAGTGCGGTTCGCGCCGTGATGCCGGGTTTGGTGTCGCTCGATGGGGTGACGTTGGAGCATGTCTGCCGGTCAGGCGTTCGGGGTTCGCTTGGGTGGCCGGATGAGTGACCGCAAGCCGTACCCGAGTGATCTCACCGACGAACAGTGGCAGTTGGTCGAGCCCGTGATCAGTGCCTGGAAGGCCGAGCACCCCTCGGCCACCGGTCACCAGGGTAGATACGCGATNATCTGCGCGAGAGCCGGAAGCGATTAGCCGACCCGAGCCTGGTGGTCCTGGACACCCAGAGTATCCACGCGGCTGTCGGTGTCCCGGCCGGTACGACGGGCAAGGACGCCTCGAAGAAGGTGCCGGGCAGGAAGAGATGCCTGGCCGTGGACGTGCTGGGCCTCGTCGTCGAGGCCGTCGCCCTGCCGGCGTCCGCGCACGACAACACCGCCGGCATCGCCCTCCTGGACGGCGTGGCCGCGCAGACCGACACCGTGCGCAAAGCCCTGGTCGACCAGGGCTTCAAGAAGAGCGTCGTCGACCACGGCAAGACCCTGGGCATCGACGTCGAGATCGTCGAGCGCAACCCGGCCGGCAAAGGCTTCGTCCCGCAGGCCAAGCGGTGGATCGTGGAGCAGACGAACGGGATCCTGATGTTCTACCGCCGTCTCGTGCGTGACTACGAACACCGGCTCGCCTCCTCCCGCTCGCGGGTGTTCTGGGCGATGACGTCGGTCATGGCCCGCCGCCTCACCGGCACCACCCTTCCCTCCTGGAGGAACGCGTGAGCGAGATCCCCCAGTTCAAGGCCGTACTGGCCCACGTCGAGGCCCGGGAGAGCGAGGTCGCCGGGCAGGCTGGCCGGCTCCGGGACCAGATCGCCGAACTCACCACACGCCTACGCGAGTTCGAAACCGAGAGCGAGCATCTGCAGATCACCCGCAAGACCCTCCTCAGCCTCCCCGCACCGGCACCGGTCGACGACCCACTCCGCGCCGAGGTGCCGGAACACCCCGCCTACCAGCAGATTCTCACGACCCTCGCCGACACCGGCCATCCGATGCGGGCCCGCGACATCTGCGAGGCCCTCGACCTGCCGATCCTGCCGAAGAACACCGAGGGCATCCGGTCCAAGCTGGAACGCCTGGTCGCCCGCGGCATCCTCACCGAACCCGAGACCGGCCTGTTCACACAGCCCCGCCCTTGAGCACCAGCCCACCCCACCGAGCAGGGCACCTCACCCAGACCTCATCGCGAAACAGGCATCACGGCGCGAACCGCACTCTCAGGCAGTCAGTCATCCAGCGACGGCGGGAGCAGCAGGACCTGATGCGGATCGAAGGCCCGGAACGTCTTGTCCACGGACGACGGACGCCCCTGCGGCCGCTTCTTCCCGACCGGCTCGACCTCGAACAGCCCATCCCCACCACGCATACCCCGATCATCCCGCATGAATGATCACGAACCGCAACCGGGTTGCCGGTTACTGGGACACGCTCCTAGTTGTGTCGCCCCGAGCATGACAAACTTGCCATGTGATGGTACTCCCGGTGGTCGCCGTGCTCCAGCAGCAGGTTGGCCTGTCAGGGCTCCCGTTGCGGCTTTGGCCAGGAGCTGCCATGCCACTCAAGGTTCAAGCGCAAGGATGTCGGCGTGCCTCCGTCCACTGTCACGCCACCAAGCCGCTGGCCGAACCGGACAGCGGAACCACAGCTGTGTCGCCAGCAATCAGGTCCGTGCCGTGCAGCGTGGATGCGCGGCACGCCAGAGGAAGGAAGATCTGTGCTCACTTCCAGGAATGCCCGAACCGGCTCATCCGGGCATCGGCTCATACCGTGGCTACTTGCCGTTCTGATGATGCTGGCGTTCTCGGCCCCAGCATCCCAAGCGCGAGCCGCCGACGCCGACACGGCCGACCCCGACAGCCTCCTCGTCACACTCTCCGGCGGCGTCCCGTCAATCCGGACGAACAGAGGCAGCGACGGGCGGCTGATCGCCTACCCCAGCAACTGGACCTACAGCTGGGGCTCCGACGGCCGTGCAGTGGCATTCCCCTACGATGGCAGCTGGCGGACGACCCAGGGCCCGGACGGGCGGCTGATCGCCTACCCCAACAACTGGACCTACAGCTGGGGCTCCGACGGCC
>NZ_JASHLT010000077.1:0-9023 GCF_030056615.1 Streptomyces sp. HNM0645
CAGTGCCGCCAGAAGGGCGTCCAGGTTTGTCTTCACACACTGACCAACGGGCGCCCTTCGCCATGGTTGCGACCAGCGCACACATCGGACTCACTCATCTAGCGGAGGCGGCGGGTGCTCGAACCGTTGACCTCACGTCGCGTCCATCGAGGGAGGCAGCGAATCGCCTGTATGAGCGACTCGGCTTCGAGGCCAGGGATTCCAGGGTCTATCGCTTCGTCCTGGAACGGTAAATGGGGGTCTTCCCCCAAGGCCGGGAAGTTAGCGTATTTCCGCTGTTGGCAAGGGGGTTGAGGTCCAAGCTGTGGCCGCGTAGAGGCCTGGTCCGAGCTTGTGGATGAGCCCGGTGTTGGCCCATCGGGACAGTTGCCGATACATGGTGTGCAGGGTGATGTCGCCGAAATGGGCGGCGATCTCCGCGGGTCTCCACAGGCGAGTCGGGTCGTCCTGCAGCAGGGCGAGAATGCGATGCCGTNCTCCGTGGTCGGAGTGAAAGACGGAACCGTCCAGACTGCCGCGGGTCCGGGCCGCCATGTGGAGGGCGTCGGCGACCAGGCTGGTGCGCATGTGGTCGGCGATGGACCAGCCGACGGCCTTGCGGCTGAAGCAGTCCAGAACCGTCGCGAGGTAGAGGAACGTGCCGTCGGCGAGGGGCAGGTAAGTGATGTCGCCCATGTATTTGAGGCCCGGCCCGGCGGCGGTGAAGTCCCGCCGGAACAGGTCCGGGACCTGTGAAGCGGCCGGGTCCGCCACCGTGGTGCGGACGCGTCTGCGCAGGCGGACGCCGGTGATGGCGAACGTGCGCATGACGCGGGCGACCCGCTTTTCGTTGACGTGCAGGCCCGTCTCCCTGAGCTCGGCGGTCACCCTCGGGGAGCCGTAGACGCCGCCGGATTCCGCGTGGACCTCGCGAATCCTCGCCGCCAGGCGCTGGTCGGCCCGCTGCCGGGCAGTCCTGGCCTCGCGGCCGGCCAGCCATTTGTAGTAGCTGGACCTGTTCACCTCCAAGACCTCGCAGAGCCGCTTCACCTCGAAGGCGTCCCGGTGGTCGTCGACGAACTGGAAGCGGCTCCTCACCAGTTCGTCTCCCCGGCGAAATACTTGGCCGCCTTGCGGAGTATGTCCCGCTCGGTCGCGAGCTTGCGCTCGCTGGCCTCGAGTTCGGCCACCGAGCCTCGAGCTGCCGGATCCGCTCGTCAGGTTCCGCGGACGGCAACACCTGCGTGGGGCGGGCCGCAGTCCTGGTGTCCCGGGCTGTGGCCGGGCCGGCGCCGCGGCCTTCGCGGTCCCGCAGCACCCAATTCCGCAGTGTGTTCCTGTTGATGCCCAGGTCAGCGGCAATGCTCTTGTACGTTGCCCCGGGTGTGGACTCGTACAGGGCCACGGCATCGGCCTTGAACTCGTCCGAGTAGTCCTTCATCGCCATCGGCGGTCTTCTCGCTTCCTCCGGATCAAGCAGATCCAGTATCAGCGTGTCCACCATTCAGGGGGAGGCTCCGTTGGCTCGCCGACCGCTACCGGGCAGTCCTCTCGGCTACCAGTCTCAAGGCATGAGGCACGTCAACTTGAGCTCAGCACGATGGCCGCCCCGGGCGAACCCGAGGCGGCCATCGTGCTGCGTGAGCTTCGTGCGGCTACTGCGTCCGAAGATCACTCGGCGGCAGGGGGCGGCTGACGCTGCCGCGACGGTCGCGGAGCGCTGCACCATGGGACGACTCCCGCAGGTCCTTCTCGACGGCCCGGGCCGCTGCGGGTGGGACAGGCAGCCAGTGCCAGGCTGGGCAGGAGCCGTTCGTGCAGCCAGCACACGGCGTTGACGCTGACTGTGTTGCCGATCTGCGGGATCGCCTCGCCCAGCGGATGACATACTCGGCGGGGAAGCGCTGGAGCACCTTGATCTCCTCAGAGCCGGGCGAGTGCGCGCTGCGCGGCGTTGTAGCCGCACATCCCGTGGGCGCCGGCGCCGGGCGGGGTCGCGGCGGAGCAGAGGGAGACCCCAGGCACGCCGGTAGCGTATGGGTCGGGCGCCGGGCGCGGCCGGAACACCAGCTGCCAGGCGTCGTTGGCACCCGTCACGATGTCACCGGCCACGTAGTTGGCGTTGTGCCGGCTCATCTGCGTCGTGGAACGTACGTACGTCGCCCGGATGCGGTCGCGGAAGCCGGGGGCGAACTGTTCGATCCGCGCGGTGATCGCCTCGGTCGCGTCGCCGGTGAAGCCGGCCGGCACGTGGGCGTAGGCGTAGAGCGGGTGTACGTCGCCGGCCGAGCGGGTCTTGTCGGCGAGGTACTGCTGGCCGACAAGGACGAATGGCCGTGCCGGCATCCGGCCGGCGGCCACGTCCCTCTCGGCGGCCGCCATCTCCTTCACGCCGCCGCCGAGGTGCACTGTGCCGGCCGAGCGCGACCCCTCGTGTGCCCACGGCACGCCGCCTTCGACGGCGAAGTCGACCTTGAACGCGCCGGGCCCGTGGCGGTACCTCAGGTACGCGCGGTGCACGTGGCGCGGCATCCGGTCGCCCGCGATCCGGGCGGCCGCGGCCGGCGAGGTGTCCAGCATGACCAGGTCCGGGCCGCCCAGCTCGTCGAGTGAGGTCACCCGGCGCCCGGTCTCGAACTGCACGCCGTGCTCGGCCGCGCGGGCCAGGATCGCGTCCCGGATCGCGGCCGAACCGCCCTCGGCGACCGGCCAGCCGAAGGCGTGCGCGGCCGTGGTCAGTGCGACCCCGATGGCCGAGGAGGCGAGCGTGTCCAGGGGCCGGAAGGAGTGCACGGCGACGCCGGTGAAGAGCGCTTGGGCCTCCGGTGTGCGGAAGCGGCGCGCCAGCAGCGTGGCCGGCAGTCCGGCGTAGGCTCCGAACCGAGCCAGGTGGAGCGGGTGCCGCGGTATGTGCAGCACCGGCTGCAGGAACTCCTGGCTGATCGTCCCGAACCGCTCGGTGAGCGGCCCGAACGTGTGCTGCCACCCGGGGCCCCCCTTCCCGAGCCCGGCGGCGGTCTCGGACACCGACCGCACTGCCACCCCGCCACGCCCGTCGTCGAGCGGGTGCGCGAACTCGGCCGGGGCCCAACGCCAGGTCAGGCCGGCCCCGGCCAGGTCGAACCGCTCCGCGAAGGCCGAGCACAGCACCAAGGGGTGCATGCCGGAGCACTCGTCGTGGACCAGGCCGGGCAGGGTCAGCTCGCTCGACCGGATGCCGCCGCCGAGTTCGTCCGCGGCCTCGATGACGCGGACCTGCAGGCCCGCCGCGGCGAGCGTGAGGGCGGCGGCGAGCCCGTTGGGGCCGCTGCCGACCACAACCGCTGTCGTCATGCGAGGGCCTCCTCACCGCTTGCCGTCGGGTACGCCGGGTGGTGCTCCGGATGCCGCCACGTGACCTCGAGCGGGATGGGCCCGTTCGGCAGCCAGGGCTGCTGGTCGACGAGGTCGCGCACGTCCCACCGGCCGCGCTCGACGATGCCGAGGGCCGCGTCCATCACGAAGTACTGCTGCAGGGGCCGGTGGATCGGCTGGGACTCCACCCAGAAGACCACGAACTCTCCGGGGGCGAAGTGCAGCCGCCGCTGGATCGCCTCGATCAGCTGGTCGTCGTGGAGGTGGCCGTCGCCGAAGTTCCAGCCGACGACCAGGTTGGCGCCGACCTCGCCTTCGCGCACGGTGTACGTGTCGAGGTCGTCACCGAGATAGGCCCGCGCCACCGACAGCAGCCCCTTGCCCTGGCTGTGCATCGAGCGCCAGGCGATGAACATCTGCATCGCCATCTCGGCCATCGGGGCGGGGTAGCCGAGAGCCTGCAGTTGCCGGTTGTGCGTCTGGACCGGGATCGGCAGCTCGTTGAGCCGCTCTTCGACACCCGGCGCCAGGGCCCAGACCGCCGACGCCCAGTTTCCGGCGTACTGCCGCATCGACGGCAGGAAGGAGACCAGGTCCGGGCGCAGGTTGCCCAGCACCGGGAAGAACAGCAGGGCACTTGCGATCATCGGCAGCATCCACGGCTCGCTGAAGTCGAGCAGGCCGTAGCCTTCGCCGGCCGGGTGCCCGGCGAACAGGAAGATCCCGATGTAGGCGAACAGGATGTTCCACTCCAGCGGCACCGCCAGCGGGAACGTCGAGGTGATGAACAGGTGGAAGAACACCATGCACACCACGGCGACGAGGGTCAGTTCCCGGTTGGTACTGAACAGCAGTACGAGCGGGACGACGAACTCGGCGAGTGTGCCCATCACGTGAGCCATGAAGTGGGCGAAGCCGGAGGGACGCAGGTCCTCGGGCGGGTTCTTGTAGTGCCAGAGCCGCATCGCCCTGGGCGTGAACGGCGCGTTCGACGCCATCGGAGGGACGACGAAGGAGAAGTGGCGGGTGAACTTGGAGACGGCGGCGCCCACCCAGACGGTGACGATGATCAGCTTCGCGGCGATGATCATGTCGGTGAAGTCGAGTGTGGCGCAGACGACCATCACCGGGACGTACTGCTCGCCTCGCGCCGCCAGGAAGGGAACCTTGTCCCGGAGGCCGAGCAGCGCGAGCAGGACGGCCGGGACCGCGAACAGCACAGGCCGTACCAGGCCACCGGTCACGTCGGGCCGGGCCGCCAACAGCGCGTCGGTGCCGGCGCCGGGCAGCACGATCGCCACGGCCAGGCTGACCAGGATCGCGGCGTACAGCAGGGCGTCGACGACACCGCGCTGGTCGCCGCGGGTGAGGGGCACCACGCGCGGCCACGGTGGGAGCCGGATCGTGCCCGGCCGCAGCCAGTAGCGGGCTCCGCCGTACATCGGCTTGAAGTGGCCGGTGAGCGGGCCCCAGGCGCCCCCGACGCCGACGACCTCCAGGAGTGCCACCCACAGCACGAGTTTCTGGTAGACGATCGGCTCGTCCCACCACTGGCGCACGTCGAGCAGGCCGCCGATCTCGGAGGTGGTGGTTACGACCAACAGGCCGCCGATCGTGGAGAGTCCGACCAGCTTGAGGATGTAGAGCAGGTGCAGCACTCGCGGGCTGCCGAAGCCGTTCTGGGCCCAGAAGGCGCTCAGCACCTTCACCCGCTCGAAGAACGGGCGCTGCAGGAACTCCTCGGGGTCGACCGCGGGGAAGACGGGGGTCTTGAAGGCCATGCCTCACGCTCCGGTGGTGACGGTCTCGTGCTGCCGGCGCAGCGCAGGCTTGTCGATCTTGCCGACGGGGTTCTTGGGGAGGGCGTCGAGGATGCGCACGCCCACGGGCACCTTGTAGCGGGCCAGGTTCGAGGCACACGCCTCGGCCAGGTCCTCCGCAGTGACGGCGGCGCCGGGCTGGAGCGCCACGTAGGCGAACGGGACCTCGCCGAACCGATCGTCCACCTGGCCGATCACGGCGGCCTCGCAGACGCCCTTGCGGGAGAGCAGGACCGCCTCGATCTCTTTGGGGTAGATGTTCTCCCCGCCACGGATGATCATGTCCTTGATCCGGTCGACGATGCGCAGGTAGCCGTCCTTGTCGAGGACGCCGACGTCGCCGGTGTGCAGCCAGCCATCGCGCAGGGTCTCGGCCGTGGCCTCTGGTCGCTTCAGGTAGCCCCGCATCACGTTGGGCCCCTGGATGACCACCTCACCGCGCTCGCCGCGGGGCAGGATCACGCCGTCGGGGGCCATGACCTCCACGCGCACCCCTGGGAAGGCCGGGCCGACCGTGCCGACCCTGCGCTCGTCCCACCAGCGGTTGCTCGTGGCGGCGCAGGTGCACTCGGTCAGGCCGTAGCCCTCCGCCAGCACGAATCCGAAACGCTCCTCGACCGCGTCGAGCAGCTCCTTCGAGGCCGGCGCGGCCCCGCACACGGCGAACCGCACCGAGGAGAAATCGGCGTCGCGCGGCTGCCCGAGCAGCATGGCGTAGATCGTGGGCACGCCCGAGAAGTACGTAGGGCGGTGCCGCTCGACGGCGTCGAGGAAGCCGTCGACGGTGAACCTGCCCAGCACCGTGAGCCGGGCGCCGGTGCGCATCGGCGTCAGGAAGCTGACGCAGATCGCGTTGGCGTGGAAGAGCGGGAGGAAGAGCAGGCAGTGGTCGTCGGCGGTGAGCCGCATGAGGTCGGCCATCATCGAGGTCATCGCCTCGAGGTTGGCGTGGTCGAGCATCACGCCCTTGGGTCGGCCCGTCGAACCGCTCGTGTAGACGAGCAGGGCCAGTTCGTCCGGTGACGTCCGCGCCGCGGGCAGCGTCGTGCCCACCGGCACACGCCGCAGCTCGTCGGCGGCGAGGCTGGGCCGGCCGCCGTCGGGCGCGCCCGGGCCGAGGTTTACGACGAGGCCGCTGTCGGCGTCCGTGATCTGGTAGTCGGCCTCTTCGGCGGTGAACGCCGGGTTGACCGGCGTCGCGGCCGCGCCGAGCCGCCACGCGGCGACCATCGCAACGAGGAGCTCGACGCGGTTCGGCAGCACGACCGCGACGACCGAGCCACACCCGATGCCGCGCTCGGCGAACTGCTCCGCCGCAGCCTCGACCCACGCGGCGAACTCCGCGTAGGTGAGCTCATGCCGCTCGTCGCGGACGCACGGGCGGTCGGCGTGGGCCGGGTCCGCGGACCAGGGGAGATAAGCCAGGGTTGTCATGGAGGGTCCCGTCCTTCCAGGGGTGCTGGGTCGAAGGTAGGGAGGTCTGTGACGGCCGACACTGTCCTCGGAAGACAAGGAATAGGGTCAGAATGGTCCCCCAGGGCCGCATTCCTTGGCCGGTGGGGCTGCGATGGAGGGACGGGATGGCACAGCGATACGACGTGGAGGTGCCCGCCGACGTCGGCGTGATCGGTACGGCCCTCGCCGAGCAGCTGCCGAACCTCACCACGGCCATGACCACCGCCCTCGAAGAGCAGATCCCGGAACTGCCGCAGGACCGGATGACCGGGGCTCTGCTCGCGCGGAGCGTGGAGAGCAACCTGCGCGCGGCGAGCGCGCTCTACCGCGGCGAACTGGACCTCGGCGTACTCGCGGCCCCCGCAGAGGCCCGGGAGTACGCGCGCCGACTGGCTCAGCGCGGCGTCTCCGTCACCGCACTGGTGCGCGCGTACCGGCTCGGACAGCACCTGCACCTGACCTGGTCGGTCGAGGAGCTGGTCCGCGAAAACCCCGACCCGGAGCGGGCGTTGGCCGCCGTGCGCGCATTGCTCGGGCTCAACTTCGTCTACATTGACATGATCTCCGAGCAGGTCATCGCGGAGTACCAGGCCGAGCGGGAGCGCTGGCTCTCCCACCGCAGCACGGTCCAGGCGGAGACCCTGGAGCGGATCCTGGCGGGAGAGGCGGTCGACGGATCCGCCGCCGAGGCCGCGCTGGGCACCCGTATGCATCAGCAGCACCTGGGCGCGGTGCTGTGGACCGCGAGTGGGCACGACACGCCGGGCGACCTGCCGCACCTGGAGTCCGCAGCCGGCCGGCTCGGGCACGCCCTAGGCGCCGTGGGCAGCCCGGTCTTCTGGGCGAAGGATCGGGCCTCGGCCTGGGTCTGGTTCCCACTCGGCCGCAAGGCGACGGCCGATGCGGTGGCGGCCGCTGCAGCCCTGGACCAGCGCACCACGCCCCGCGTGCACGCGGCGCTCGGCGCCCCGGCCCGGGGACTGGCCGGCTTCCGGTACACCCATGAGGACGCCCTTCAGGCTTTCCGGCTGGCCACGTCCGGCAGCGGCGAGCCGCCCCCGCTCGTCAGCTACACCGACCCAGGCGTCCGCGCCGCCGCGCTCCTCGCGGCCGACCTCCCCCGCACCCGCCGCCTGGTGACCGCCTCGCTGGGCGGGCTGGCCGCCCGGACCGAGAGCGCCACCCGGCTGCGCGAGACCCTGCTCGCGCTGATCCAGGAGCGCGGCAGCCTCGGAGCTGCGGCCGACCGCCTGCACGTGCACAAGAACACCGTGAAGTACCGCGTTGCCCGCGCCGTCGCGCAGCGCGGCCGCCCGCTGGAGGACGACCGCCTCGATCTGGAGCTGGCGCTGGTCGCGGCGCACTGGCTGGGGGACGCGGTGCTGCCGGAGGGCTGACCGCTCCCCCGTTATGTTTTCCGCGGTCCTGCAATGGGGCCGCTGGCCTCCGGGCCCGGCATGACTGTTGCCCCCTGTCGAACGAATGACCTGGGGGGTGGTGTCACCGGGCCCGAGGGGTGCCGTCGGAGACGCTGATGAGAGGTCCGACCACCGCCTGACCTGGCGCAATGCCTGGTCGTGTTCGGGCGGCAGGTCTGCATAACGTGGATGCGCGAGAACGGCCCCGACGCCCAGGCCAGCACCGGTATCGAGCAAGTGGGGGCACCGTGATCGACACCAGCAGCGTGGGCGTCTTCCTCGGCCTGGACGTCGGCAAGAGCACACACCACGGCCATGGGCTCACCCCNCGGGCGGCAGGTCTGCATAACGTGGATGCGCGAGAACGGCCCCGACGCCCAGGCCAGCACCGGTATCGAGCAAGTGGGGGCACCGTGATCGACACCAGCAGCGTGGGCGTCTTCCTCGGCCTGGACGTCGGCAAGAGCACACACCACGGCCATGGGCTCACCCCGGCCGGCAAGAAAGTCTTCGACAAGCCCCTGCCCAGCAGCGAGCCGAAGCTGCGGGCCGTGTTCGACAAGCTGGCCGCGAAGTTCGGCACCGTCTTGGTGATCGTGGACCAGCCGGCCTCGATCGGCGCCCTGCCGCTGACCGTGGCCCGGGACGCAGGCTCCCAGGTCGCCTACCTGCCCGGACTTGCGATGCGGCGGATCGCCGACCTCTACCCGGGCGAGGCGAAAACCGACGCAAAGGACGCCGCAGTGATCGCGGACGCCGCCCGCACCATGCCGCACACCCTGCGCTCGCTGGAGCTGACCGACGAGATCACCGCCGAGCTCACTGTTCTGGTGGGCTTCGACCAGGGCCTCGCCGCCGAGGCCACCCGCACCTCCAACCGGATTCGGGGCCTGCTCACCCAGTTCCACCCCAGCCTGGAGCGCGTCCTCGGGCCGCGTTTGGACCACCAGGCCGTCACCTGGCTGCTGGAGCGCCACGGCTCCCCGGCCGCCCTGCG
>NZ_JASHLT010000077.1:9060-33328 GCF_030056615.1 Streptomyces sp. HNM0645
CCGTCCCTGGCCCGCTCGCTCGCGGCCGTCCACGAACAACGCCGGGCCCTGGAAGCCCAGATCAACGAACTGCTGGAGGCCCACCCTCTTTCCCCGGTCCTGACGTCGCTACCCGGCGTCGGCGTCAGGACCGCCGCAGTTCTCCTGGTCACCGTCGGCGACGGCACCAGCTTCCCCACCGCCGCCCACCTCGCCTCCTACGCCGGCCTCGCACCAGCCACCAAGTCCTCGGGCACCTCGATCCACGGCGAACACGCCCCCCGAGGCGGAAACCGGCAGCTCAAACGCGCGATGTTCCTCTCCGCGTTCGCCGCCCTGCACGACCCCGCCTCCCGCACCTACTACGACCGATGCCGGACCCGCGGGAAGACCCATACCCAAGCCCTCCTCCGACTCGCTCGCCACCGCATCAGCGTCCTGTACGCCATGCTCCGCGACGGCACCTTCTACCAGTCACGCGTCCCCGAGACAGCCGCCGCATGACCAGCCCGGGCTTGACGAAAGACATAGAGGCACCCCCCGGTGCCGGAACCGGGTATGTCCGGCCGACGGGGGCCAGGGGAGGGAGGAGCCGGTGATGTACCGCCCGTGGGTGTCGTACGGCCAGACATTGGGGACACAGCCGTGCATGCCTTTGATGGTCGGCCCCACACCTTCGACGCCCTGACCTCCGGCCACGCCGACGGTGAACTCGTCCTGCTCCTGCACGGCTTCCCCGAGTTCGCCGACTGCTGGACCGAAGAAACCCACGCCCTCGCCGAAGCCGGCTACCAGGCCGTCGCCGTGGACCAGCGCGGCTACTCCCCCGACGCCCGCCCCGAGGTGATCGAGGAGTACACCATCGACAAGCTGATCGCGGACGTACTCGGCGTCGCCGACGCTCTCGGTGCGGAGCGCTTCCATCTGTTCGGACACGACTGGGGCGGCATGGTCGCCTGGACACTGGCCTCCGCCCACCCCGAGCGGCTGCACACCTTCTCCGTACTCTCCACGCCGCACCCCCAGGCCCTCTACCGTGCCCTGAACAGCGGCGGCGACCAGCTGGAACGCTCCCAGTACGTCCAGCACTTCCCTCTCCCCGGCCACGTTGCCGAACAGAACCTGCTCGCGCACGACGCCGCCGGGCTCCAGGCGGTGTACCGGGGCGCGCTGTGCGAGCAGCAGACCCGGTCCAACGTCCGCAGACTCGCCGAAGGCGCGCTCACGGGCAAACTCAACTGGTACCGGGCACTCGGTGAGGACCTTCAGGTACCCGCCGGTGAGATCACCGTTCCCACCCTCTACCTGTGGGGCACCGAGGACCGGGCCTCCGGCCGCGAGGCAGCCGAGCTCACCGCGGAGTACGTCAAGGCGCCGTACCGCTTCGTCCCCCTGGAGGGCGCCCCCCACTGGCTGCCCGAAGTCAGCGCGGACGTGGTCAACCCCCTCCTCCTGGCCCACCTCGCGGGTACCAACTGACCGCTGCCGGTCCGGTGGCGTGTCGAGCAGACCTTCGGGATCATGAGCCGGTACCACCGTCTGCATCGCGACTACGAAGCGCTGCCCACTCGGTCCAGTCGATGATCCACTGGGCCATGGTCAACTCCATGACCCACCGCCTGACCGTGGAGCCGAACGAAATCGGGCAATACCTCCGCCCGAAACCATCCGCAGCAGCCTAAACCGGCACCGCGCACCCTCTCAGACCTTCCGGAACGGTCACCGGCCGGCCCTCCGAGGCTGCGAGCCGGTCAGCCAGTGCCCGGCCGGCCGCGGCCTCCCACTGTGGGCTCCACGACCACACGTGGTTCGACCAATGAGCCACTGCCATCCCGCGACCCCCATGTGGCGATCGGCTCGAGCGGAGGCATGTACTTCCCTTCCGCCAGCAGCTCTGCCCAGGAGAGTGGCGCGGAGTCGGTGCCGTCGGTGAGGAGGCGGCGCACGACGTCGGGGGGAGCGGTACCTCCTGCCGCAGTGAGCAGTCGTCGGTCCGGGTCGCCGTGAGCGACGCGGCGCGCCTTGGGCCTACCCGTCCGCATCCGGCCGGGCGGACATGGCGCGCAGTCGGGCACCGTCACATCGCAAGCAGATAGACGGCACCACCCGGACAACGCCACCACCCACCTCCCCCTCACTCGGGCAGGCCCTGGCTCCCTGAACGGTATCGCTGATACCGTTGGTGTCATGAAGGAGCAGAAGGCCATGAGCCTGCGTTTCCCCGACCCCGAGCAGCGGGCCGCGATTGCCGCCGCCGCCCGGCAGGAAGGGGTGAGCATGCAGGAGTACATCCTCTCCGCCGCCTACGCCCGCGCCACCGCCGTGGAGAACACGTTCCTCGACGCATTCCGGAAGTCGATGGCACGCAGCGGCGGCGTGTTCGCCGCGGAGCCCAGCACGGTGGATCCGTCGGCGGAGCAGCGGGCAGCCGAGCAGCAGGCCCTCGCCGAGCTGGAGCAGTCGGAAGCGGGCCGGGCCGCGTGACCCAGCCCGAGCCCGGACCCGAAACCCATCCGCTCGAGGTCGCCTACCTCCTCCACGCCGCCGAACTCCTGCCCGGGGACCCGCAGGTCGACGACCTCGGCCCGCTGTACGCGGCGGTGGCCCGGGTCAACGCCCGTGCCATGGAACACGACGTCTACGGCACGCTCAACCTCAAGGCCGCCGCTCTGCTGCAGACCCTGGCCAAACTCCCCTGCCTCGAGCACTCCAACGAGGCTTTCGCCTGGCACTCCACCGAGGCCTACCTCGTCCTCAACGGCCGCCACCTCGCCTATGAGCCCAAGGACGCCCTCGCCCTCGTCTGCGACGCCGCCACCGGCGCCCTCGGTGTTCCCCGCATCGCCCGCCAATTCCGCGACTGGACCACCCCCTGACCCTGGTGTCGTAGGCCGTACCGGAGCAGAGCAGACCAAGGTGCTCTGCCTCTACCGCATAACCGCGCGGATTCCTCGACGGCGAAGGCTTCGGCCGCACGACCGCCACTCGCACCGGCACCACACCATTCCGCGGATTGCGGCGTTCCGGACGGGGTGAGGCAGGTGATGGCGCGCTGGACCTGCACATGTGCAGAGGGCGGGATGCGTACGTCGGCTACCCGGCCCGCGGTGATCGAGTCGCCGCGGCCCCTGACGCTGCGACCATCGGGTGCGGCCCCCTGGTGCGGGGCCTCGTCGGAATGCGTGCACGGCTAGTACTCCAGTGCGGTTTCGTGATCTATCCGCCGGTCTCGTCGGCTGACCGTTGTCGGTAATGGCTGTGTCGGGCTGTTGCCTGGTGGCGTCTGCGCCAGATTGACCAGTGCAGGATCCTGGCCGTGGTCACGGGCGGAGGGCCGAAGACGGTGGTGAGCAGGTGGCGGATCTCCGGGACGGTCAAGGAGATCGGTTCGCTGCTGCGGGCTGGGCGGTGCGGATCGGTGGGCCGCTTCGGTGCCGCGTCGGCGGCGACGGCGGCCAGGAAGACCAGAGCGAGCATGGCGAGCGTGATGTGCCGGTGCCATGAGGTCCAGTGCCTGACCTGGTAGTGGTCGAGTCCGACTTGGCTCTTCGCGGCCTGGAAGCACTCCTCGACGCTCCAGCGGACGCCGGCGACGCGAGCGAGTTCCGCAAGGGTGACCGTGGTGGGACCAGCACAGGTAGAAGGCCAGTTCACCGCTGGTGCGGTTGCGGCGGACGAGCAGGTGGCGGTGGCGGCCGGTGCCGATGTGGATCCAGGCCCAGTCGTAGTAGCGCGGGCCCTTCGCACCAGGGCCTGCACTCTGCCGCTGCCAAGCAGTGGCGGGCAGTCGGCTCGCAACGGTGTCCGCGCGGACAGGGGTTCGGCCCTGGTTGATCTGCACTCTCGTCGAGCAGGCGACCGCGAGGACGTAGCCGGTCCCGCGTGTCTCCAGGGCGGCGCGGAGCTGCGGGTCCTGGCCGTAGGCTTCGTCGCCGGTCACCCACGATGCTTCCACGCCGGCGTCCAGCGCAGCAGCGATCATCTCCCAGGCCAGGCGCGGCTTGGTCGCGAACTCCACAGTCTCGGGTATCCCGGTCGCCTGGCGGCGCTCCAGATCGGCGCACCAGGACTGTTCGGGCAGGTAGAGGCGACGGTCGATCAACGCCCGTCCCCTGCTGGTGGCGTAGGCGAGGAAGACGCCGACCTGGGCGTTTTCGATGCGCCCGGCGGTGCCGGTGTACTGTCGCTGGACGCCCGCCGAGGCCCGGCCCTTCTTCACGAAGCCGGTCTCGTCCACGATCAGCACGCCGTCGTCGGTGCCGAGGTGTTCGACGGCGTAGGCGCGGACATCGTCGCGGACGGCAGCGGCGTCCCAGCGGGCGTAGCGCAGCAGCCGTTGCATCGGCCCCGGCCGGATGTGTCCGGCTTGTTCGGCCAGATGCCAGCAGTTCTTCCGCTCCGCTTGCGACAGCAGCCCGAGCAGATAGGCGCGGGCACTCGCCCTCGGTTCAACTCGGCCGAAGCGGCCCGCGATCCGGGCCATGGCCTGGTCGAACATCGCCCGCCAGCGGGCAGGGTCTACGCTATGGCCCGCGGCCACCGCACGATCTTCGTTTGTCCACACACCAACCGGTGATCACGCGGTGGCCGCACCGGTTCCCAGCTGGGGCCGTCACGAGATCGCAAGATCAGGACGGACTACCAGAAGTTCCGTTGCCTCGACATTGGCCACCATCCTGCGCAGCACCTTGAGCGCGGCCACGTACTCCTCGTCGCTGATGCCCTGGTGGACCACGGCCCGTACCTCGGTTGCAAGCTCACGGAGCCGTACTCTGGCAGCCTCCCCGGCATCCGTGAGGTGCAGGCACTGCCCGTCGTCGATCCGGAGCCATTCGCGGTGGAGTAACTGGTCGATGATCCTGGTGATCTCGTGCGGTCCGTCGGCGAGGTGCGTCAGCTGCGCGACTACCTCCTCGCGGCTCGGCGCTGCGGGGCCGCCGTTCACGCGGTTGAGCACCCAGTACTGCGGCTGTGTGACGTCGATCCTGGCCATGGCGTCACGCAGAAGCCGGGTGACGGCCGCATGGGTCAGGCCGCACCAGTAGCCGACCGGCTGAGTGGCCAGCATGTCATCGGTGGCGGCCGGGTTCGCCGGTGCCTGGTCGGTGGTGGATCCAGTCAGTAATTCCATGATCGCGACGCTACATTCACCCGGCACGCCGAACCATCGGAATGCGACATCTACTGCAACTCGCCCGGGGTGCCCATCGGAACCATCGGCCGCCACACTCTTCGGGTCCGTCGCAGCCCGCGCCGTCATGCCGAAGCCCACCGCGACCTGAGCCGACGATGGCTCACCCACGCAGCCGGCGGGTCCATCACGAAACCGTACTGGAGTACTAGCACTGGCGGACAGTGGCCGACGCGCCGGTCAACGAACGACGGGTGGTGGTCCGTGTGCGGGTGCGGCGCCTGGATGTGTCCCACGCGCGGCTGCCGCCACACCTTCCGCGAGCAGGTGCCCGGAGTGCTGGACCGATATCAGCGGCAAACCGTCCGCCTGACCAGGCAAGTCAAGGCCGTGGTCGATGAGTTGGCGGCCCGGGCCGGGACGCGTTTGCCGACGGTACTCGCGGTGAGCCTGTCACGTCACATCGTCCTGCGCACGCTGCTGCGGATCCCGCTGCCCGTCGGGCGGGTGCCCCGCGTGATCGGCAACGACGACTTCGCCCTGCGTCGGCGGCACCGCTACGCCACCCTGATCACCAACGCCGAGACCCATGAACGGACCGACGTACTGCCCGACCGCACCGCCGACACCCTGGAAGCATGGACGCGCGAGCATCCCGGCATCGAGATCGTGTGCCGCGCCGGCTCCGCCACCTACGCCGAGGCCATCCGCCGCGCCCTGCCCGACGCGGTCCAGGTCGCCGACCGGCGGCACCTGTGGCACAACCTCTGCGAAGCCGCCCTGGGCGAGGTCAAAGCACACAGCACCTGCTGGGCCGCCGGTGGCGGAGGAGGGTGAAGCCTGCTCCGCCACCGCATCCTCCTCGGATAGCACCACCCTCCGCTACCGCTGAGTAGGCCCGGAGCGCGGTGCTGGGATTGCTCCCGGTCCGTTTCTCCGGACCTCTCGCCGAACCCGCCGTGCGTCTCTCAACGCAACGGGCTCTCCACGGTTTCTGCCGTCAGACGGGGTTCGCTGGCTGCCATGGGTTGGGGATCGTGCTGGCCCGGTATCGGTAACGGCTGACCGTGACCGATGCGATCCGGAACAGCTCGATCCCGTCTGCCGCGATAGGTCGCCACCGCCCGGTGGGGGTGGTGAACCGGCGGCGGACGTCGCCCCAACTCCATCGGTGACGTTCCCGCAGCATGCGGATGAGACGCCACCACACGAAGGCGTCGAGCCTGTCGAAGACATGCTTGGCGACAGCGTGCTTGAAGTAGTTGGCCCAACCGCGCATGATCTGAGTGAGTCTGATCAGCACAGTGGCAAGATCCTGCTGCGATGTCCTGCCTGTCAGAGCACGGACCTTCGCCTTCAGCGACCGGATGGGCCGGTCGGAGATGAAGGTGTAGACGTGCCACTTGGTCGTGCCTCCTTTGCGTTTCCACTGGATGCGGAAGCCCAAGAAGTCGAACCCGTCGCTCATGTGCGCGATCCTGGTCTTGGTGGCTCTGAACGACTTCTCTGGCCCCGGTGGAACGAGTTCGGTGGCCCCAGGGGCTTGATCGGGAAATGAGTGTTCGTCAGAAGTGGCCCCGGGGGCGGTCTTGTGGTGGGAGCATCGTTGTGCTCCGACAGTCAGGGGGCCCGGATGGACGGCCCGAGAACCAAGGTTGAGCTCTTCGCGGCGATCCGCCGGGATGCGCGTGTGGAGAAGCTGTCGATCCGCGAACTCTCTCGCCGCTACGGGGTGCACCGGCGACTGGTCCGCGAGGCTCTGACGTCGCCGTGGCCGACTGCGCGTAAGCCGATGCCGCCACGCGCGTCGGTTCTGGACCCGTACAAGCATCTGATCGACTCGATCCTGCGCGCCGACCTGGACGCTCCGCGCAAGCAGCGGCACACCGCCAAGCGGGTCTTCGACCGGCTGGTGGACGAGCACAGCATGGAGGACGTCTCCTACGGCCGGGTACGGGACTACATCAGGCGCCGCAAGCCTGAGATATGGGTCGAGGAGGGACGCGGCCCGCCCGCAGTGTTCATTCCGCAGACCCACCGGCCCGGCGAGGAGGCCGAGGTCGACTTCGGCGACGTCTACATCACCCTCAACGGCGTGCGCACCCTGTGCTACCTGTTCGTCTTCCGGCTGTCCTTCTCCGGGAAGGCCGTCCACCGCATCTTCCTCTCGCAGGGGCAGGAAGCCTTCTTCGAAGGCCACCTCCACGCGTTTGAAGTGCTGGGAGGCGTCCCGCGTGGGAAAGTCCGCTACGACAACCTCACCTCCGCGGTCGCCCGGGTCCTCGGCTTCACCCGCGCCCGGGTGGAGACCGACCGCTGGACGGCCTTCCGTTCGTGGGCCGGCCTGGAGGTCTTCTACTGCGCGCCGGGCATCGACGGCGCCCACGAAAAGGGTGGCGTCGAAGGTGAGGTCGGTCGGTTCCGCCGCAACCACCTGGTCCCGGTCCCCGACGTCACCAGCCTGGCCGAGCTTAACGCCCAGATCGACGCGTGGGATCGGCAGGACGACCAGCGCCGGATCGGCGAACGCCCTCGCACTGTCGGTGAGTACTTCGCCATCGAGAAACCCCTTCTGCAGCCGCTGCCCGAGGACCATTTTGAGACCGGCAGGCTCCTGACACCGCGAGTGGACCGCTACGCGCAGATCACCGTGCGGATGAACCACTATTCGGTGCCGGTACGGCTGATCGGCCGCCAGGTCCGCGTCCTGCTGCACGCCAGCGAACTGATGGTCTACGACGGCCGCACCGAAGTCGCCCGGCACGAGCGCCTGGCCACCCGCGGCGGCAGCCGCCTGGACCTGGACCACTATCTGGAAGGACTGCTGCGCAAACCCGGAGCACTGCCCGGCGCCACCGCGCTGGACCAGGCCCGGGCGGCGGGGAAGTTCACCCCGGTGCACGACGCCTGGTGGGAGGCCACCCGCCGCGCACACGGTGACGCGGCCGGCACCCGCGCGCTGATCGAGGTCCTGCTGCTGCACCGGCACATGAGCCACGACCACGTCGTCGCCGGAACCGCCGCCGCTCTGAGGGCCGGGGCCCTGACCTCGGACGCGGTGGCCCTGGAAGCACGCCGAGCCGCCGAACGCGACACCCCCGGCGAGGCCGACCCGCAGGCGACACCGGGGCGGATCGCCTCCCCCGTGGTGTCGCTGGCCGCACGCCGTCTGGCCGCGCTGCCGCCCGACTCGCGCCCGCTGCCCTCGGTGGCCGCCTACGACCAGCTGCTTCGTCACACCCGGCCACCGGCCGAGCGCCCCACCAGCTAAAGGAGTCCCGCCATGAGTGTCACCCGCCACCGCGGCCTGACCGAACCGGCTGCCGACGCGGCCATCGACGCCGCCTGCCGCAACCTGCGGCTGCCCACCATGCGCGGCCAGTTCTCCGAGCTCGCCGACGCAGCGGCCCGCGACCAGATGACCTACCGCGGGTTCCTGGCCGAGCTGCTGATGGCCGAGTGCGACGACCGCAACCGCCGCCGCTCCGAGCGCCGCATCAAAGCCGCGGGCTTCCCTCGGGAGAAGGCACTGCGCACCTTCGAGTTCGACGCGAACCCCGCCATCGACCCAGCCGCCATCCACACCCTGGCCTCCTGCGACTGGGTCCGCAAAGGGCTACCGCTGTGTCTGATCGGCGACAGCGGCACCGGCAAGTCACACCTGCTGATCGCGTTGGGCACCGAGGCCGCGATGGCCGGCTTCCGGGTCAAGTACGTACTGGCCACCAAACTCGTCAACGAACTCGTGGAGGCCGCCGACGAGAAGCTGCTGACCAAGACCATCGCCCGCTACGGACGGGTCGATCTTCTCTGTATTGACGAGCTCGGCTATATGGAGCTGGACCGGCGCGGAGCCGAACTACTGTTCCAGGTTCTGACAGAGCGTGAGGAAAAGAACAGCGTGGCGATCGCCTCCAACGAGTCGTTCTCCTCCTGGACCAAGACGTTCACCGACCCC
The DNA here is from genome assembly GCF_030056615.1 of Streptomyces sp. HNM0645. NCBI lineage: Bacteria > Bacillati > Actinomycetota > Actinomycetes > Kitasatosporales > Streptomycetaceae > Streptomyces > Streptomyces sp. HNM0645. Next base: position 18,129 of record NZ_JASHLT010000077.1, read on the forward strand.
CGGCTCTGCGCGGCCATCGTGGATCGCCTCACCTTCGGCGGCAACATCATCGAGACCGGCAGCGACTCCTACCGCCTCGCCCACACCAAAGCCCGCGCTGAGCAGCAAGCCGTCGGCTGAACCTGATCCGGGAGTGCTTGCGCGGAGCGAACATGGGCAACCTACCCCTGGCCCAGGAATTCCCGCAGGTCCGCGGCTACAGCCGTCATCCCTTCACCGGCTTCGATCACGGTCGTCACCGTGCACTTCCAGTCACCGGGAAAGAAGCCGGAACGAAGCGTCCAGTCCACATACACATGACCACCCGAGCCGAAGGTCGCCGTCACGACCAGGTGGTTGTTGCTCCAAACCCGCTCCTCCTCCCAACCACGGAAATCGCGCGCGAGGCCGTCGAAGAACTCGCTCATGTCATCCCAGACGGTGACGGTCACGTTCTCGAGCCGTGCACGCACACCATCAGCAACGGCCTCCACCGCGAAGACGGTCTCGTACTCATCCGCACGCGACCAGTCGAACAACCGGACAGAGGCCGCCAGCGCCCCCGGCCCCCGCACGACGAGCTCGACCTGCCCGGGACCCACCTCGATCAGACTCACCCGCCGAAGGATACGGACGTCAACACGTTGACAACATCACGTTTCCGCGGCCCCGGACCGCTGCTACTTCTCATCAACATTCGGAGGCCCAGCAGCAACCAGCTGTTCCCAGCTCCGACCGACAAGTGCTCTTCGTTCTGACCTATGCAGCCACGACGCCCCAGGGCCGGAACCTCATCTCGCTGAGGTGGGGCCAATCGACTCGTTCACGACAGGCCCCGAAGATCGCACATTGGGGCCAGAGGACCCGTTCATCTGGGGCCAGAAGACTCGTTCGAGGCCATCTTGGCCTGCGACAGACGCAATCCCAGAGGTTCGAGCACGCCAGCGACTTCCTCGCGCAGTGTCGCGGTGTCGGCCTCGGTGCCGTGCACCAGGACGACGAAGTCATCCGCGTAACGGACGACCCGCCACGTGGGTTGACCTTTGCGCCGCCGGTAGGCGCGCTTGCCTTCGGTGGCCATCGCCCCACCTGGTTCCCACGGCCCGTGCAGGTGCTCGTCGAGCGCCGACAAGGCGATGTTCGCCAGCAGCGGGGACAGGATGCCGCCTTGCGGGGCGCCGGTCAGTGTCTCCTTGTTCTCGCCGAGTTCCGTGAGGACTCCGGCCTTGAGGAAGGACTTGACCAGCGTCAGGACGCGCTTGTCCTTCACCCGATGACGCACTCGGTCCATGAGAGCCGTGTGGTCGATCGAGTCGAAGCACGCCTCGATGTCCGCATCCAGCACCCAGCGATACCCCCGGGTGCCGAAGTAGTGGATCTCGGCGATCGCGTCCTGGGCCCGCCGTCGGGGCCGGAACCCGTAGGAGACCGGCTTGAAGTCGGCCTCGAAGATCGGTTCCAGCACCAGCTTCAGCGCAGCCTGAACGACCCGGTCCACGATCGTCGGAATCCCGAGCTTGCGGACCTTCCCCGAGCCTCCCGGCTTGGGGATCATGCGTTCCCGCACCGGCAAGGGACGGAACCTGCCGTCCTTGAGGGCGGCCCGCAGGTCGTTCAGGAACCCGGGAACACCGATCGACTCCTCGACATCGGTGGCTGTCAGGCCGTCGACGCCGGGAGTGCGGGCTCCCTGGTTGCCCGCGACCCGGTCGAACGCCACCAACAGCGTCGCCGGGTCGTGCACGAAGTTGAACAGGTCATCGAACCGGCGGCCGGGATCGGCCACCGTCCAACGGTGAAGCTTGGTCTGCATCTCCAGTACCCGGGCCCGAGGGCCCAGAGCTCCGCCATTCGGCGGGGCGTCTTCCGGCATTGCAGCATCCTTCCCTTCTCGATACCGCTGCCGCCCTTCCCCATGCGGCCGGCTCTCCCGGCCTCGGAGTACTACGGCGGCTCCGCCCCGTCCCCAACCGATCAGCGGTCGATGCGCTCAGCCCCGGCAGCCTGCTGGAGACAGGTGACAGGGCGAGGTTCGGGACGGTTCCCGTGTTCACTGTGGTTCGCTCGATGAAGGAGGAGCCCGACTGTGTCCCTGCGGCATCGCCACGAGTACGCCGCAGGCTTTCCTCGTGGCCTCCCGGCCAGCTTCAGTAGACCGACCCAGGAGTTGGCAGACCACCCGAAAGGATGACCTGCATACGCGCCGCTTCCGGCCCTGATCCGCCAGGTTCGAGCCGGTGTCTCCTTGAGAGACGTAAGACGCCGGTTCCTCGCGTACTCCTCTCCATCACGCTTGCCGGACCCGCCCCATCTGGCAGTACTGGCAACGTCCCGGCGTTGTCAGGGCCGCTCTCACCCTCCCCGGCATCACCCGGATCAGGCTGCCCTCAGCTTCAACCCGACTGCTGCGACAGCGGGTTGGTGCAGGTCTTCCACCTCCACTCGAACCAACAGCGCCTCACGGCGCAAACTGAATGTGAGACAGGGCCGTTCGATTGACAGACCCTGGGGCGATGCGCCGGGCCGCGCCTCTGTCGACTCGGCCCGGCACACGCACCGCACGGCGGTCAGAGATCGAACTCGTGGGGCGGCAGGTCGAGAGTGAAGCAGGCTTCCCGGACGACGGCCTGTTCGGTCTTGTCGAAGTCGCCGTCGGCACCGCCGATGACGATGCCGATCTGGATGACGGCACGCGCCTCGGCGGGCTTCTTCTTCGCCTTGGCGATCTCCTGCAGCACGCTCACCTTGCCGAAGTCGAAGTCGGCGGTGAGCTTGTTGAGATTGTCCTCGAAGCGCCGCTGAAGGTCGATGGCATCGAAATTCTGCAGCACCTCGTTGGTGGCAATGAGCTGGGCCACCCGGCGGCGCTCGGCAGGGTCAATGGTGCCGTCCGCAGCGGCGACGAGCGCGCACATGGCCATGCTCGCGTCGCGGAAGGCACCGCTCTTGAGGTCGTTCCTCTTCGCCACGAGCTGGGTCTGCATCGTCGATGCGGACTCCTTGATTCGGTCCCACAGGGCCATGAGAACTCCGTATGGTCGGGGATTGGACCGTTCCGACAGCGGTCCGGCGCTCCAGCAGTATCTACAGCAACGTAGAAACTAGCGGCTCGGCGGATAAGTTCCCGTGATTCTCGCGGGAGGTTCGGGTGAAGTGGCGAGCACGCAGGTTCGTTGGAGCCTCATGCCCTGGTCCTTCGCGAGGTCAATCAGGCCATCGGGTAGAGGTGGGAACTCGGCCTTGCCCCCTGAGCGCCCGGCCGCGCGCGCTTCGCGACCGCATTTGGAAGGCCTGCTCCTCGTCGCATGGACCGCGGGTTCGCCACCCTAAGGATCAGCTCGCGACGAATTCTGGTCAGGGCCCGGACGGCTGGGCGAGCCGGGCTGAACCGATCAATTCTGTGCCAGGTCGGCAACTGATCGGTCTCATCGGCTCGCCCAGGCCGGTCAGTCCTCTTCTTCCTCGTCGCCCTCGAAGAAGTCACCGACCTCGTCGACGACTTCCGCCGCGACCATGCCGACGGCAAGTCCGGCCGCACCCACAGCGATGGCGGTGCCCGTGCCGGGGCCGGAGCGGTGGTCGTCGTGCCCGTGTCCATGTCCGTGGTGACTGCCGTGGCTACCGGCGTGCGATTCACCGTAGCCGTAGGCGGACTGCGCCCCGCAGGACGTCCGGTGCTCGATGAGCTGACGGATCCATCCGTCGACGATCGCGTTCCAGTCCTGGTGTGCGACGCCGTCGTGGGGGACCGTGAACCGGGTGATGGCGTCGTGGCCCTCGGAGAAGAACCCGCCGCGCTTGTCCGCCTCCAGCACCACCTCCAGGCCTCCGGGGCTCGCGAGGAAGGTCACCTCGATCTCGTTGACCTGCTGCGCATATTGCGGCGCCGGGGCGAGCTCGAACTCCTGGTAGAAGGGGAGTTGCTGTCCGGTGCCGGCGATACGGCCGTACTCCAGATCGGCGGACTTGAAGCCGAAGCCGAGCTGGCCGAGCGCTTCGAGGATCGCCTCCTCGACCGGCAGCGGGCCCACCGCCACCTGGTCGAGGTCGCCCTTGTCCTTCGCGCCGGCCACTGCCAGCTCCGTGCGCGCAGAGAGGGCGATTCCCAGGCTCTGCCCATGCAGTTCGCTGATCGGGGTTTCCCACGGAAGCATCACGGTGAAGGGGACGCTCCGCACCTCGCCTGCCGCCAACTGGAAGCCGCCGCCCACCGTGAACCGAGCGAAGGTGACGGCGCCTTCGCTTTCCCCCTCCTCGTGCTCGGCCTCGACCCGAGCCACCAGTTCCAGTGAGACGTGCTCGATGTCGAAGTCGTTGTCCCCGCCCTTGAGATGGATCTGCCCGGACAGGCCACCCCCGGGGACGGTCGTGCCGGGGGCGAGGACCGTGTCGACCGTGGGGCCGCCCACGCCGAGCGATCCGAGCAGTCGTTTGAACACCATCGTGGCGTCCACTCCTTCAAACCTACTTGTGCTTCGTGAGAGCAGTGCCGTGCGCCCGTGCAGGCGTCACGGCACCACGCACATGCGACCGGCGGGCTACTTGGCAGCGCCGAGGGCGACCAGTGCCTGTGCCCAGCGGGCGTACTTCAAATCGGCCAGGTCCGCTACGGTCTTGACCCCGAACGCTTCCTGCAACAGCTCTCCGTCTCGGTCGGAGACCCCTTTCAGCGCGCTTACTGGTGCTGCCAGGATCTCGGGCAGGCTCTTGTCGGCCCACGCCTTGTCGAGCACCTTGTTCAGGTCTACCGAAGCCATGCGTCCTCTTTCGTCGTGAGAGCAGGTGAGAGGCGAGCGCCGCGGGGGAACTACCCCTGGCAGCAACACGTTCCCTCTACAGACTCGTAGAAGCATAGGGCTGCCGAGGCCGCTCCAAGGCATGTGCCGGGGGGTACGGCGGGAAAGTCTGAAAAGCGTCCTCCAGCGAGACCGGCCAGGGGCTTGACCTCGACACTTTGCCTGTCCATTAAGGTAATGGCATCCGATTCCGGGCCCTGCGACCAGCGAGGGTCTCCGGACCCTCCAGCAACAGAAGGAGCGATGGTCCCCCGATGGGGTGAGCCTCCCCGGTAGCCGTGCCGATTCCCGCCCACCCGAGGGATGGGGGGTGGCACGGTGCCTGAAGTCCTGCTGCTGGTGGCCTTCCTCCTCACTCTGGTCTGCGCGCTGTTCGTCGCGGCCGAGTTCTCGCTGACCACCGTCGAGCGCGCTGAACTGGAGCGCGCCGCGACGGCGCGCGAGCGGGGCGCCGAGGGCGCGCTGCGGCCGTACGCCGGCTGACCGTCCAGCTCTCCGGCGCCCAGCTGGGCATCACCGTTACCTCGCTGGTGATCGGCATGCGCGCCGAGCCGTCCCTCGCCGCGCTGCTGCGGGGGCCGTTGGAGGCGGCCGGTCTGGGCGGTGCCGCTCCGACGGTGGCGACCGTGCTGGACGTGGCGCTCTCCACGGTCGTACTGATGGTCGTCGGTGAACTGGTGCCGAAGTACCGGGCGGTCTCCCTCCCGCCGGCCGTCGCCAAGGTGGTCGCCGGTCCGCAGCGCGGCTTCACGGCCGCCTACGGCCCGTTCATCCGCCTTCTCAATGACACCGCGAACCGCTTCGTACGCCGCTTCGGCCTGGAACCCGCCGACGAGCTCGACTCCGCGCGCAGCCTCGAGGAACTCATCGCGCTGGCCCGCCACTCGGCGGCCCGGAGCGCCCTGGAGCGGTCGACGTCCAGGCGCTGGAAACGCACACGACGGCCGCCGACGCGGCGAACCTGTCGTGCGCCACCGGCCTGTCCCGCTTCCCTGTCTACCGCGACAGCCTCGACGAGGTCATCAGCACCGTCCACATCCGCGACGTGCTGGCCCTGAACCTCGAGCGGCGCCCGACCACACCGGTCACCGAACTGGCCACCGAACCCCTGCCGGTACCCGACAGCCTCACCACCGACCGGCTGCTGGAGAGGCTGCGGGCCCACCGCACCATGGCCGTCGTCGCCGATCGCGCCCGCCCTTGGCCAACTCGCGAGCATCCCGACGTCGTTTCCGCCGAGGTCCCGCACCTGTTGGCGCGGCTGGCTGCCCGATCCGCGAGACCCACGAGGCGTACGGCACGCTCGGGTTGCCGTACTCGCGCTGACCGGTGCGCGGTTCTGGCGGGGGCCACTCTCTGTCGGCAGTCGGCGAGTGGATCGCCGACGCCCCGCCGCACATCCTTCAACGCCTCGGCATACGCTTCGCCCCACTGTTCCCGAAGCGGTTCCTGCCTGCGGAAAAGACGGTCCGGCGGTTACTGGCCCGCATCGGCGCCGACGCGCTGGACCGGGCGGTCGGACAGTGGCTCGCCGACCGCCACCCGAAGACGACCGGGTTGCGCAGCCTCGCCGTGGACGGCAAAAGCCTGCGCGGCGCGGCAAGAGCGAACGGCCACAAGATCCCCTTGCTCGCCGCACTGAAGCACCCCACCAGCCTGGTCCTGCCTGCTTCCCGCCGCTGCTGGACACCGTCACCGGCCATCTGCTCGCGGCTTGCGGTCTCGACGAGGTCGGGGAGCCGAGGGCGGATGGCGGGCCGGCGGAGCATGCGGCATGCCCGAACGGTGAGGGCGCTGCCCAGCATCACGGGTGGAGAGCCTGTGGAACCCGGCGAAAGCCTCCGGCAGCCGAACGGGCAAGACCCATGCCAAGCCTGCGGGCAGTCCCGCCCCCAGCGCTTCGGGCAGGTTCCTACGGCCGGCGGCGGCTCGGCAGAAATCGAACGGTGAGGCCCGGCACGGCCTGAGCGGCTGCCGGCAGCTGGTTCTCGGGGACGACGCCGATCACGGGATAGCCGCCAGTGGTGGGGCAGTCGGCGAGGAAGACCACTGGTTTCCCGTCCGGCGGCACCTGGACGGCCCCCACCACCATGCCCTCGCTCGGCATTTCGTCGTGCACTGCCCGTTCCAAGGTGGGGCCGTCCGTCCGCAGCGCGATGCGGTTGCTGTGGGAGGAGACATGGAAGCGGGCCGTGGCGAGCGTGTTGAGCGCAGTGGTGGTGAACCAGTCGTCCCGGGGGCCGAGCAGTACCGGAAGCACCAGTTCCTGCGGAGGTCCCTGCCACACGACCGTGTCGGTGTGCAGAGGTGAGCCGGTCACCTCACCCACGGGCAGGGTGTCCCCGTCCCTGAGAGGTGCCGGGCCGAGGCCGGAGAGCAGGTCGGTGGAGCGGCTTGCGAGGACGGGGGGTACCGCGATGCCTCCGCTGACGGCTACGTAGCTGCGCAGGCCGCTGGTGGTTGTACCTACGTGGAGCGTTGCACCGGCCGGCAGGTACACGGGGCTTGCCCACGCCGCCGGCCGGCCGTTGACCCGCACCGGTGCCGGGGCCCCGGTCACGGCGACGATCGCGGCCTGGGCCGTACGCACGGCCACCCCGGTCAGCGTGGTCTCCAGCGTGGCCGCGTCTGCGGGGTTGCCCACCAGCTGGTTCGCCAGTCGGTGTGCCGGCCGGTCCAGTGCCCCGGAGCGCGGGACGCCCAAGCCGGCGTGGCCGAACCGGCCCAGGTCCTGGATGGTGGTGAGGGTGCCTGCCCGGAGGACCTCCAGTTTGCCGCCGCTCATGTGATGCGCCTTCCGGCTTCTGTCGCCTGCCTGGGTCCGTCCGTGTCCTCGGATCCCGGCTCCTGGGGGATGAACCGCACGCGCATGCCGGCCATCAGCAGTGCGGCGGGCTCGCGCTCCATGTCCCACAGGCGTACGTGGGTCGTTCCGATCAGTTGCCAGCCGCCGGGGGAAGCCCGCGGGTAGATCCCGGTGTAGGGGCCTGCAAGCGCTACGGAGCCGGCGGGTACCGAGGTGCGCGGCGCGGCATGACGCGGTACGTGATGTGCGTCGCCGAGCCCGGTCATGTAGGCGAATCCCGGGGAGAAACCGCAGAAGGCGACGCGGTGTTCGATGCCGCTGTGAATGCGTGCCACCTCGTCCTCGGCGACTCCCCACAAGCCGGCGACCGCACCGATATCGGTGCCGTTGTAGTGCACGGGGATCTCCAGGACAGGGCCGCTGCCGGACGACAGAGCGGGAACGGTCCACCGGCGCAACTCCGCCTCCACGGCGCGGACGTCGGCCACCCCGTACAGCAGAACGGTCTTCTCCCCGGGCACGATCTCCCGCACCGATGCCGCTGTTGCCGCGCTGCGCCAGGTCAGGAGCCTGGCGTGCCAGGCCTGGGCCTGCTCACGCGTGTCCAGGTCGACGAGCAGGGAGTCCTCCCCCACCGGCCGCAGCCTCATGCGAACGCCTCCACCCTGACTCCGGCCGCCTCCAGCGCCGCACGTACCTGCTTGGCCAGTTCGACTGCTCCGGGCGTGTCCCCGTGCAGGCACAGGGAACGCGCCTCGACGGAAATCGATCCGCCGTCCACCGTGGTGACGCTGCGTTCGCGCGCGAGGGCGACCGCTCTGCCGGCGACCTGCCCGGGGTCGGCGATCACCGCGCCGTGGGTGGTTCGGGGCACGAGGGTACCTGTGGCCGTGTAGGCGCGGTCGACGAACGCCTCGTCGACCGTGGTCAGGCTGATGCGCTGGGCCTGTTCGTGCATGGCGGATCCGGGCAGGCACAGCACGGACAGTGCGGGGTCTGCGAGTGCCGTGCCCGCGGCCACGGCGGACGCCTGCTCCTGGTCGGACACCACGCGGTTGTACAGCGCGCCGTGAGGCTTGACGTAGGCGACCGTCGCCCCGGCAGCCCGGGCGAACACCTGAAGGGAACCGATCTGGTAGGCGATCTCGTCGGCGAGTTCCTCCGCCGGCACATCCATGGCGCGACGGCCGAATCCGGCCAGGTCCCGGTAGGAGACCTGGGCGCCGATCCTCACGCCGCGCTCGGCCGCGATGTCGCAGACCCGGCGCATGATGCTCGGGTCACCCGCGTGGAAGCCGCAGGCGATGTTGGCGCTGGTGACGACCGACAGCATGGCCTCGTCGTCGGTGAGGACCCATCGTCCGTAACCTTCTGCGAGGTCTGCGTTGAGGTCGATCACGATGTCTGTCATCGCTGGTTTGTCTCCTTGGAGCAGTCCGTTTGGCATGAGACACCACTGCGGCTTCATCCGAGACGGTAGTCCGCGTCTCGGGCGTCGGTGATCAGCATGAACCCGGGTGCATGAGTGACCGCGAAGGGGGGTCGCGAGGCCATCAGGGCCGCCTGCGGCGTCACGCCGCAGGCCCAGAACACGGGCACGTCGCCCGGCTCTGCCTCCACGGGGTCCCCGAAGTCCGGATGGCCGAGGTCCTCGATGCCCAAGGGGCCGGGTTCCCCCACATGCACCGGCCCCCCGTGCACCGCGGGCATCAGGGCGCTCACGCGGCCGGCGATGCCCACGAGGTCGGCCGGGACCTGCCGCATGGACACCACCATGCGGCCGTGCAGCCGACCGGCCGGGCGGCAGTCGAGGCTCGTCCGGTACATCGCGACATTGCGCCCCTGGTCGACGTGGCGCAGCGGTACCCCCGCGTCCCTCAGCGCGCTTTCGAAGGTGAAGCTGCAGCCGATGAGAAAGGTGACCAGGTCGCTGCGCCAGACGTCGACGACGTCGCACGGCTCCTCGACCAGCCGGCCGTTCTCCCAGACGCGGTAGCGAGGGACGTCGGTGCGCAGGTCGGCGCCGGCGGCCAGCGTCGTGGACCACGATCCCGCGTCGGTGACGTCCAGGACGGGACAGGCTTGGGAATTGCGCTGACAGAACAGCAGAACGTCATAGGCCCAGTCGGCGGGGACGGCGATGAGGTTGGCCTGGGCGTGGGCGGCACACCAACCAGCGGTGGGTACACTCACGCCGCCCCGGAACAGCGCCCGCGCCTCGCTCGGGGCAAGGGCCTCCGGATGGGTGACTGCTGTCATCAACGGTCCTTTCGTCACGACCGGCTACCCCTGGAATTCCCGCCGTCCCGCGCAGCAGGGCGTGCGATGCCGAGGGCCGGGAACACCTGTCTTGTTCACCCGCCTTGACCTGCATGTCTTTGATGGCCGAGCAAGATTGCCTGCGACCGCACCGAACCAACATAGAGGATCGTTGAACAATCCGACAAGGGTCGTGTTGTTTCGTTCGCGGGTTTCCGATTGACTGGACGACACAGCAGGCCCCTACCGGGCGGCCGTCGGACACCGTCGGCCGTGATGAGAAGGATGGACAGCCATGACAGCCGAGGTCGGCCCGGCCGCGCTCGTCAGTGACCGCGCGCTGCTCGGGCGCTCCAGCACCGCCGACCGGGTCGCCGACATCCTGCGCGCGCGTATCGCCGAGGGGTACCTGCCGCCGGGGAGCAAACTCTCCGAGGACGCCATCGGCAACGCGCTGGGGATCTCCCGCAACACTCTCCGGGAGGCGTTTCGCCTCCTCACCCATGAGAGGCTGCTGGTTCACGAGCTCAACCGCGGCGTGTTCGTCCGCGTGCTCACCGTGCAGGACGTCACCGACATCTACCAGGTGCGCAGACTCATCGAGTGTGCCGCGGTACGTAATCTCGGCGTACCGCCCTATGACCTGAGCACGGCCGAGGCTGCCGTCGCCGTCGGGGAGAAGGCGGCCAGGGAAGGTGCCTGGCGCGAACTGGGCACCGCCAACATCTACTTCCACCACGCCGTCGTGGCCCTCGCTCACAGCAAGCGCCTGGACGAGCTGATGCGCGGGGTCCTCGCCGAACTGCGGCTGGTCTTCCACGCCATGGACAATCCGCGCGATTTCCACGAGCCCTACCTGGCCCGCAACCGGGAGATCCTCGCCGCGCTGAAGGCGGCGGACAGGGTCAAGGCCGAACTGCTGCTGGCCGCCTATCTCGACGACGCCGAGAAGCAGCTCGTCCAGAGGTACTCCGACAGCATCGCCGCCGAGGGCGGCACCGCACGCCTTTGACGTGCTCTCCGATGCGGGTCCTGCCCGCGTTGCGGCGGAGGGCGCAGAAGCGGGCCGGCCTGACACGAGAGGCGGTCTCGTGGGTGCCGGGACCTCACGGTGGCACACGGACGTGACCGGCGGCCGTCGCCCCTGCGGTCCCGGTTCGCCCCACCGTCGGCCCCACCGGCCTGCGGCGCCTTGGGAGAAACCGGTTTCCTCCGGACGGCCGCGGTTCCGACGTGGGTTTCACCGCCTCCGCCGAGGGACTTTCACCGGCGCGGCCGGGGCCCTCCCGGGCCGGGCCCCGGTCCGGACGCGGCGCGAGGGCGCGAGAACCGTCGCCCGGCCGGCGAGGTCCCCGTCGCATGCCGAGGAGCATCGAGGAGCGAGGAGCGAGGACAGCTCATCCTGCGTCGTCGGTCATGGGCCGTTGCAGCCGAGCGTGGGCGACGTCGAAGGGACAGACGAGGCGGTGCCGCCCCTCACGGATCTGCTCCACGACGCCACGGGCCCTGGTGTTCCGGTGGTTGGCGTCGGGCCTCACGCCGTTCCACGGCATGATCGTCTCCCGCCCCGGCACATCGGTGTTCACCAGCCCCGAGCGGATGTCGGCCGGTGTACGGGACCCGGCGTCGTCGATCGCCTGTGCGAGGGCATGACGGCGGTGAACGCGCGGGCAGCACCGTCGTTCATGGGCGCCTCGTAGGTCCGCCGGTAGAGGTCCGCGACGGCTTTGGCCGCGGGGTTGTGCCGGGCCAGGCCGGAAGACCAGGCGAAGCGGCTGCAGACTCCCTCCCTCAAACGCTCGTCCTCGCGGGGGAAGGCCCGATCCGCATGGCCCCCTCCGAAGGCCATGAGCGCAGGCGGCCGGTAGGCGAGGCGGTCGAGGGCAGCGTTCAGCGCCAGGGCCTGTGGGGTGGACAGCAGGGTCAGGACGACTTCGGGGTCCGAGGCGCGCACCGCCTGTGCTTGGGAGGACAGGTCCGTGGACTGGGCACTGACCGTGACGTCGGCGACGACTTTGCCGTCGATGTGCGAGGCGAGGCGTTCGACGGAGGTTCCCTTGCTCTGGCGTTCCTTGAGGAGGGAGAACACCGCACGGCTGCAGCCCAGGTCGGAGGGGCCGGTGCGCAAGAACCAGTCCAGTCCGCGCTCGGTCAGCGACGACGCCGAGGAATTCCCGTTCGCACAAGGGATGCTCAGTAACTCCGCGCGTGCGCCGGTTGCCTTGGTGACGGCCCCTGCTCTGCGCTTTCAGGACGGCGTCACCGGCGTGGGGCAAGGATCGGGCCGCAGCGCGGGGCGCGGCCGGCGCCGCACGGTGTCATCGTCTCGGCGGCCGGTTGACGGGTTCCTGCCGCAGGGCGTGTCGGGGGCGGTGCGCCGAGGGTCCTCCCGTGTGGTCCGGGCGCTCCGCGGCAGCGCTTGGGGCCTCTCGTCCTGCCGTGCGGGGGCGCGGCGGGTGGTGCCCGCGGTCGGCCGGATGCGCCCGGCAGTGGCCTGCGGGCCCGCAGGCCACTGCCGGGCGCATCGTCATCGGTGAACTCTTCGCCGTTCGGGCGAGAGGACGGCCGATGGCAGCGCATGTCTTCACAGAAGGACTGACCAGGCTGCCGGCCAGACCACGGCGTGTACCCGNAGAGGACGGCCGATGGCAGCGCATGTCTTCACAGAAGGACTGACCAGGCTGCCGGCCAGACCACGGCGTGTACCCGCGGACACTGCCGTCGGCGGCTTGACGACGGCTGCCGCACGCGACGTTCGCACTGGTCACCGCGGTCGGCAGGGCCCCGTTGCCACCCACGTGCCAGGCTTTCCTCGAGTCTGCTTGGCCGGTGGTCCCCGTGCGACACCGTGGGCACCTTCCTGTCCACGCTCAGCCCACGACACCCGTTGCGCGCAGGATGTTGAAGACCCCGAGACCCGTCGCCACGAGCACCACCACGCCTCCGAGCACATTTCGGGTGAGGTTGTTGCGGTGGTCACCGAGCAGATCGCGGCGGTTCATCACCATCAGCAGGAAGACCGCGACGATCGGCAGCAGCAGCCCGTTGGCCGCCTGGGCGAAGAGGATCGCGGTGACGGGGCTCTCGCCGAGCACCGCGAAGATGGTGCCCGCGACGATCACCAGTGCCCAGATCGCGCGGAACCTGGTGGCCTTCAGGTCCGGCTTCCAGCCCAGCGCCCCACTGACCGCGAACGCGGCCGCCAGCGGCGCGGTGATCGCGCTGGTGAGTCCGGCTGCGAACAGGCCGAGCGCGAAGAAGGCCTGGGCCCACGAGCCGAGCAGCGGTTCCAGCTGCGCCGCCATGTCGGCGGCGCTCTTGACGCCGAGCCCCTTGGTGAACATGGCCGTCGCCGCGGTGGTGAAGATTGCGAGAGTGATCAGGCCGCCCAGGCCTATGGCGAGGTAGGTGTCGCCGCGCGACTCCTTCAGCGCCTCCTCGACGGGCACGTCCTCGCTCCACTTCTCCTGGACGGAGCTGGCGTGCAGGAACAGGTTGTAGGGCACGACGGTGGTGCCGATGAGCGCGATCACCATGAGCGTCGAGCCGGTGGGAACCGACGGGACGAGCCCGCCGAACAGGTCTCCCAGAGACGGCCGCACAATCACCGCCGTCGCGACGAACACCACGCTCATCAGGACGACGAGGGCGATGATCGCCCCCTCGATCAGACGGTAGGTGCCGGTCAGGAGCAGGATGAAGGCCCCGACGCCCACCACCCCGGCCCACACCTGGGGCGACACCCCGGTCAGGGCTTCGAGGCCGAGGCCGGCGCCGGTGAGATTCCCGGTCTGGAAGGCCGAGTTGCCGAACGCGATCGCGACCACGACCAGGCCGACGGCGCCGTACATCACGGCGGGCTGGGAGAAGGTCGTGCGCAGCGCCTCGCCGAGACCGGTGCGGCTCACGATGCCGAGGCGGGCCGACATCTCCTGCAGCACCATCGCCGCACCGACGGAGAACACCACCGCCCACACCAGCGCGAAGCCGAGGCTCGCGCCGGAGATGCTTGCGGTCGTCACCGTTCCGGGGCCGATGAACGCGGCGGCCACCAGCAGCCCCGGCCCGAATCTGCGGGTCCCGGGGCGGGGGACACGCTGCCGTCCCGCGGAATCCGCTCGGCTGTCGACTTCACTCATGGGAGCTCCTTACGATCCGTGCGCGTGTTCGCGGCTCGACGTGGGAACAAAGTAGAGATCGTTGAACGATCCTTCAAGGGGTGGAGAGGCTTCGTCTACGACTCGGTTTCGCATCGGTGAACCGGCACGATGCCGGACACTCGACCCGAACCGGCCGGGCGGGCGGCGCTCGGCAGCACGACCCACACCACGTGACCGTGCGGCAGACGCCAGGAGCCCCAGCTCGATGGCGCGCCTGAACCAGGTACAGACCCCGCCCGCCGCCGTGGACGTCGTCACCTGGATCGCGGGGGCCGGAACGCCGCGCCACCCCCGCTCGTGGCCGCCGACCTCGAGACTGATCGCTCCCCCGCCCCCGTGCGGATGCGCCGCACGGCGTGCCAGACCGGGTCGCAGTGCGAGCCGTGACGGATCGCGTCGGTCAGGAGTTCGGAGACGATCAGCTGCACGTCGTCGACCCGATGCGGCAGACCCCACGCCCACAGCCGGCCCTCGGCCTGCCGGCGGGCGGACCGGACCGAGCGGGCCGAGGAGGACGGGACCCAGGTCACCCGTCCGGCACCGACCGGAGCCGGCCCGGCGGAACCCCGCTGCGCCGCATTCACCCGAAAGCGGCAAGGTGCGGGCCGCGGCTTCCGGGTGCGGTGGCACCTCGCCTTTGAGGCCTCCTTTCGCCTCCGTTCATGCGCAGGCGGTCCCGGGTCCCGACGCCCCCGATCCGAGACGACAGCCAAAATCCTCATTGAGGAATTGTTCAACAATCCTTAGACTGTGCGTCGCTCGCCGTGCCGTCCCGGCGGTGACGTTCCCCAGGACGGCGCCCGCCGTCCGGGCCGAGCAGCAGCCACCTGCAGGGGCCGGGAAGCAACCGCCGCAGCCCTCGCCCGCTTGCCTGATACGGCGACCGCAGAGCGCTCAACCGGGTTCACAAAGGAGCCATCGTGCGCAAGGTGCTCATCGCCAACCGAGGCGAGATCGCTGTCCGCGTTGCCCGTGCATGCCGGGACGCCGGGATCGCGAGCGTAGCCGTCTACGCCGACCCGGACCGTGACGCTCTGCACGTCCGCGCGGCCGACGAAGCGTTCGCCCTGGGCGGTGACACCCCGGCCGCCAGCTACCTGGACATGGCCAAGGTCGGCTACGTCGGCGCCGGCACCGTGGAGTTCCTCGTCGGCAACGACGGCACGATCTCCTTCCTCGAGGTCAACACCCGCCTGCAGG